>CAVGEF010000070.1:0-3521 GCA_963628205.1 Bacteroidaceae bacterium | reverse complement strand
ACTTAAATTAATAACATTGGTTTTGGAAAGAGAAAGAAACTTACATTATTTATCAAGAAGACTTCTTAAAAATGCCTCGTCATCATCAAGAGCTACTTTGGTGGAAGAATTTTCGTCTTTTTGTGTCTCTTCGTCAGCAAAAATATCGCTTTCTTTAGCTTTCTTATTTTTAGTAGAAGTTTTCTTTGCGTTCTTCTTGGAATGACACCTACATGCATTAAGCACATCTCTTATGAGAGCGATTACCAGCAAAATGATACCAAGGACTATTGTAAGAACGCCAAACCAGAATAATTTTTCACGTAAGAACAAAGCTTTAAGCTTATTGATAAGAGAACTTTCATCCTTTTTTTCAGGAAAAATAGTAACTATATCTTTAGGTCCTTCATTCCCAGAGACTTGAACATCAATGTCAGAAGAGCTTGAAACCTCTTCTCTATGTGTTGTTTCAGTAGACTCTTGCACATCAGGTGTCTCTTTATCACTTCCAATGAAAGCACCGGGTTTTACTTCTTCTGTACTTTCCTCAAGTGCTTTGTAGGAACCTTCTGTTGCATATACAGTAGCAATGCCTTTTTCAAGTTGATTGGCAGTTTGAGATGCAAATTCTTCTAAAACATTTTCAACAATAGGTTCAGCAATAATTGCAGGCTCTTGGGGAATCGTTTGGGTTTCTAAGGTTTCTACTTTTCCGGAAGAAGCAGTAGGAACGACAACTTGAATTTCTAAAGGAGATAAATTCGTAACAGTACGACATGAAACCAAAGATAATACAGTAACTAAAAGTAAAAGTACTTTTTTCACCTCAAGAGCTCCTCTACAAAACATAAGGGCACAAAGACTTATGCCCTTACTATCCACTCATTATAAAGAGAAAAAGTCTATAATACAATTAGAAAGATTTAAGAACCTCAATATGTTTTTGCGATTTTTCAATTTTCTCTTCGAATTCTCTCTTTTTAGATTTTTCTTTCTCTACAACTTCCGGTTTTGCACCTGAGAGGAATTTTTCATTTGAAAGCTTACGCTCAACACCATCTAAAAGAAGTTTTGTTTTTGATATCTCATCTTCAAGTTTAGAGACTTCTTTATCAATATCAATTGCTTCTCTTACAAAGACATAAGTCTCAAATCCTTGTCCTGCAACGGGGAAAGCACCATCTACTGCAATTGACTTGTCAGTATCTATTTCAATAGAGCCGGCATTAGTGAAACTTTGAAGTAAGCTTACGTATTTTTCCATAAATGAAGATAGCTCACCATTATTATCAGGTCTTACTACAACTCTTAACTTTTTATCAGCAGGAATCCCAAGCTGTGCTCGAGTATTTCTTATTCCTCTTACAATTTCTTGTAAGCCTTGCATTAATTGGGCTTCTTTTTCGTGTATTCTTTCCACTTTATACTGCGGATATGATGCTGTAATAACTTTGCCTTCCGTGTTCGGTAGCTTTGAATAAATCTCTTCTGTTATGAATGAAACCATAGGATGCATAAGTCTCATTGATTCTGCCAAAATGTCCATAAGTATAGAAACTATTCTATCTTTTTGCTTATCATCACCGCTGTAAAGTGAAAGCTTGGAAGCTTCTACATACCAGTCACAGAAATCATTCCAGAAGAAATCATATATTGCCTGTGCTGCCTCATTGAATTTATAGCCTTCAATAGCATTACGGGCTTTTTTGACATTTTCGTTAAGGCTGTGATAAATCCATTTGTCGATTTCTGTGAATTTGGATTCATCAATAGGCACAAGATTGCGTCCCTCTAAGTTCATAAGCAAATACCGGGTTGCATTCCATACTTTATTTGCAAATCTAGAACCAAGCTTAAAAGAATCCATATCAACAAGAATATCCTGGCCCTGTGTAGCAAGATAGCAAATTGTAAATTTCATTGCATCTGCGCCATAAAGCTCTATGACTTCAAGCGGGTCTATTCCATTTCCAAGGCTTTTGGACATCTTACGGCCTTTTTTGTCTCTGACAAGACCTGTTATATAAATATCTTTGAATGGAACTTTACCTGTAAACTCAAGTGATGCCATAATCATTCTGGAAACCCAGAAAAATATTATGTCATAACCGGTTACAAGAGTGCTTGTTGGGAAGAAACGTTTGAAATCTTCTGTATCTTTTGGCCAACCTAATGTGCTAAAAGGCCAAAGCCACGAAGAAAACCAAGTATCAAGGACATCGGTATCCTGGTGAATGTGTGTGCTATGGCACTTTGAACAACAAGTTGGGTCTTCACGTTCCACCATCATATTTTCGCAATCTTCACAATACCAAACAGGAATGCGATGCCCCCACCAAAGCTGACGGCTTATGCACCAATCGCGTATGCTTTCAAGCCAACTTGAGTAAGTATTTTCCCATCTCTTTGGATAAAAATGAATATCACCTTTTTTCCATGCATCCAATGCTTTGTCTGCCATTGAGCGCATCTTAACAAACCACTGCTGACTAAGATACGGCTCTACAGTTGTATTACATCTATAACAATGACCAACTTCATGTTTATGTTCTTGCACTCTAACAAGATAGCCAAGCTCTTGCAACTTTTGGGCAACTTTTTCTCTGGCAACTTCAACAGGAAGTCCTCTGAATTCTTCAGGACATACATCATTAAGTGTGCCATCCGGATTTAAAATATTTATAGCTTCAAGATTATGCCTTTTCCCGCATTCCCAGTCGTTTGGGTCGTGAGCCGGTGTAATTTTTACCATACCGGTTCCAAACTCAATTCCAACAAAACTGTCAGCAATAATTGGTATTTCTCTGTCTGTTAAAGGCAGTTTGAGCATTCTTCCAACAAGGTCTTTGTAACGTTCGTCATTGGGATTAACAGCAACAGCAACATCACCAAACATTGTCTCAGGACGGGTTGTTGCAACAGTTATATGACCGCTGCCGTCTGCAAACGGGTAATTTACATCATAAAGGTGTCCCAAATCTTCCTGGTGTTCGACTTCGTCATCGGCTAAAGCTGTACCACAGTGCGGACAATAATTAACAAGATAAAGACCTTTATAAATCAAACCTCTCTCATACAAAGATACAAAAGTCTCTCTGACAGCTTTTGAAAGACCTTCATCTAATGTAAAGCGTTCATGTTCCCAGTCGCAAGAGCATCCAATCTTTTTTAACTGACCAACAATAATGTCATGATGTTTTTCTTTAAGCTCCCAGGTTCTTTCAACAAATTTTTCACGACCTAAGTCCTGTCTTTTCAAACCTTCTTTTTTAAGCTGTCTTTCCATAACATTTTGCGTTGCAATTCCGGCATGGTCAGTACCCGGTACCCACAACGTAGGACGGCCTGTCATTCTGTAATAACGTATGAGAATATCCTGCAACGTGTTGTTCAGAGCATGACCCATGTGCAAAATTCCAGTAACATTTGGCGGTGGCATTACAATTACAAAAGGCTTTCCTTCGCCTGTAGAAGGCTTAAAGTTTCCATCTTCAACCCACATTTTATAGATTGAATCTTCAAACGCCTTTGGATTATATGCT
>CAVGEF010000069.1:5157-6364 GCA_963628205.1 Bacteroidaceae bacterium | reverse complement strand
GTTATAAACAAGATAATTGCAAGATTAGAGGCTTTTGTAAAAACCTCATTACAAAGTTATTTTCTTGATTCTGTTTTTATTTGATTTTCCAATTTTCCGACAACAGTTAGAAGATCACTTTCTGTTGTTTTGAGTTTTGACTCAACCTTTTGAACATTATACATAACTGTCGTATGGTTTTTTCCACCAAACTCCAAGCCTATTTCAGTTGTAGAGAAATCAGTGAGTTTTCTACATAGATACATGGCAATTTGACGCGGAAGAACTACAGACTGGTTTTTACTCTTACCTTTTATATCAAAAGGAGATACGTTAAAATAAGAAGAAACGGTTTTTACTATTAAATCAATTGAAATAACAGAAGAATCGTTATTTGAGTTAATAATTGGTTTAAGCTGTTCTTGGGCTATTTCCAACGAAATATCCTTATGAAGCAAGGTACTGTAAGCAATAAGTTTTGTAAGACAGGATTCAAGAGCTCTTACGTTACTGGAAATGTTTGAAGCAATATATTCAAGAACATCATTGCTTAGCATAACACCTTTTTCTTCGCATTTTCTTCTTAAAATTGCCACTCTTGTTTCATAATTAGGAGGTAAAAGGTCTATGTTAAGACCTCTTTCAAACCTGCTTTTGAGCCTGTCTGTTATTCCTTTTAATTCTTCAACAGGCCTGTCGCATGTGAAAACAATTTGGTGTCCGCTTTCATATAAATCGTTAAAGGTATTAAAAAGCTCTTCCTGGGTTCCTTCTTTATTCTGTAAGAAGTGTATGTCGTCTATAAGAAGGACATCGGCTTTTCTGTATTTGTTTTTGAATTGCTGTAAAGTTTTGTCATTTACAGATTGAATAAACTCATTTGTAAAATTTTCTGCAGTTACGTACAAAACTTTTTGCCGTGTAGTCTTTTTTATGTAGTTCCCTACGCTTTGAATCAAGTGTGTTTTTCCAAGACCTACTCCTCCATAAAGAAGGCATGGGTTATAAGCACTTCCTGGGTTTTTTGCTATTGCTAAACAGGCATTATAAGCAAAACTGCTGTTGTCTCCCAAAACAAAAGAGTCAAAAGTGTAAGAAGGATTGAACATGAGATCATCGGCCTGTTTTTCTTTGACTTGTATTGGTTTTTCTGTTTGCCCAATCTTGTCAGACGATGTCTTATTTTGTGTATCTTCTTTCTTTTTTTCAGCTGTTTTTGTTAAATTAG
>CAVGEF010000069.1:0-5147 GCA_963628205.1 Bacteroidaceae bacterium | reverse complement strand
CCCTTTTTTTATTACAAATGAAACCTTATAAGGTTTTTCTCCAAGTTCGCTTGCCGTGTTTTCAATGAGTGTCTTGAAACTCTCTTCAAATTTGTCTTTGAAAAATGCAGATGGCAAGTATAGCGTAATAATACTGTCTTCAATTTTGCCAAAGGAAAGACGTGAAAACCAGGATGTAAAATCGTTTTCCGGCAATGAGTCTTTTATTTGGGATATAGTACTTTCCCATAATGTGTAATCTTTTTCGCTATCACTTGGCATGTCATGAATAATATAACGCAAAGCACGTAGTTTCAAGGTAAAAAAGTAAAGGCTTTAACAAAGACGTGAGCAGTTTGAAGCTAAAAATCCACGTTACAAGCTACATTATAAAGGCCTAAGGTTTAATAGCAATTCCCTTTTCCAAGTGCTTGAGGTTACTCCCTATAATAATATATACTAGTGAAAGAATAATTATAGAGGAAGGATTTTAACTCAATGAATGAAGAGAAAATGAATCCACAGATGGTTGTGTCTGAAAAAAGCGATGATATCAACGAAGATATCATGGAAATGGCACATGCATCAGAGCATTATACAGGCGAGAATATTCAAGTTCTTAAAGGCCTTGAGGCTGTTCGTGTAAGACCTGGAATGTATATAGGTTCAACAGGACCGGAAGGACTTCATCACCTTGTATATGAGGTTGTAGATAACTCAATTGATGAAGCTGTTGCCGGGTATTGTAACACAATCAAAGTTACCATTGATAAAGGCAATATCGTTACAGTTGAAGATAACGGAAGAGGAATTCCTGTAGACATTCACCCTACGGAAGGAATAAGCACGCTTGAAGTTGCTCTTTGTCATTTACATGCCGGGGGAAAGTTCAACGGAGGAGCTTACAAGGTTTCCGGAGGTCTTCACGGTGTAGGTGTAAGCGTTGTTAATGCGTTGTCTGATTACCTTCAGGCAGTCGTTAACAGAAATCCGGACCAATACATGCAGGAATATCATTTTGGTGTCCCTGTAGAGCCGGTCAGGAAAGTTGGTACAACAGACAAAGTTGGAACTATTATCAAATTTCATCCCGATACCGGCATAATGGAAAGCGATAATTTCAACTTTTCAATTCTTTGCGAGCGTTTTAGAGAACTGGCATTCCTTAACAAAGGAATTACAATCACTGCAATTGATAACAGAGAAGAAAACCCTGAAGAAAAAGTTTTCCATTTTGAGGGTGGAATAAAAGACTTTGTCAGTTTTATAAACAATAACAAAAAAGTCATACCTGAGGGTACGGAGCCAATTTATTTTGCAGGCGAAAGAGCTAATGACAACGGAGCTGCAATTATTGAATTTGCAATGCAATATAACGACCGTTTTGATGAAAATCTTCACTCTTTTGCCAACAATATAAATACAAGAGAAGGCGGGAAGCATCTTATTGGCTTTACAACAGGTCTTGTGGCAGCAATAAGAAACCAGCTTTCATTGCATTTGAAGGAGTTTGTTGGAAAGAGCAAGAATGCGGAGGCTTTTTTTGAGTCCGATGACTTCAAGGAAGGATTTAACTCTGATGTGCGTGAAGGCCTCAGTGCCGTTGTTTCCGTTAAAATAACAAATCCTCAATTTGAGGGACAAACAAAGATGAAGTTGGGCAATTCTTATGTCCAAGGTCTTGTGTATAGTTTTGTCTATCAAAAACTTAACGATTATTTTGATGAAAACCCAAGTTTGATAATTCCAATTTTGGAAAAGACCATTGCTTCTTCCAAAGCAAGAATTGCAGCTAAGAAGGCACGTGAAAACGCACGTAAAAAAGGAGGAGTCAGTCTCCCGGGGAAACTTTCAGACTGTTCTGAAAAAGACCCGTCATTGTGCGAAATTTTCATCGTAGAGGGAGATTCTGCAGGTGGCAGTGCAAAGCAAGGCCGTGACAGAAGAACTCAGGCCATTCTTCCTTTGTGGGGAAAGATGCTCAATGTTGAGAAAACGCGTGAAGACAAAGTTGAAGGAAACGAGAAGCTCCAACCGGTAATTGACTCCATTGGAGCTGGCTTGGGAGCCTCTTTCGACCCTTCAAAGGCACGTTACCACAAAGTAATCATTATGGCCGATGCCGATGTCGACGGCTCTCATATAAGAACACTTCTTCTTACTTTCTTCTTTAGGTACATGAGGCCTCTCATAGAAGCCGGATATGTATATTTTGCTATGCCGCCGCTTTATAAAATCAGTATAAAAGGAAAAGACTATTACGCTTTTGACGATGACGAGAAGGCAGAAATTCTTTCAACTCACGGTGAAACGGAAAGTGATTCCAAGAATGTGAAAATACAGCGTTACAAAGGTCTTGGTGAAATGAATCCTGAGCAACTTTGGGAAACAACAATGAATCCCGATACCCGCTTTATAACTCAAGTTCATTTGGCCGATGCCGTAGAGGCAGACCAGGTTTTCTCCATGCTTATGGGAGAAGAAGTAGAGCCACGACGTGACTTTATAGAGAAAAATGCAACGTATGCACAAATTGATGCCTAACAAAGGCACTTGCTTTGGAGAAAATGTATGGAAAACAGTGAAAATAGAGTCTTTATAAAGGATCTTTCTGAAGAAATGAAGAAATCCTACTTGGACTATGCAATGTCTGTTATAGTAAGTAGAGCTCTTCCTGATGTCAGAGACGGATTAAAACCTGTTCATAGAAGAATTCTTTACGATATGTATGACCTTGGAATTAAATCCACAGGTTCTTTTAAGAAGTGTGCCAGAACAGTCGGTGACGTTCTTGGTAAATTTCACCCACATGGAGATGCCTCTGTTTATGATGCTCTCGTTCGTCTTGCTCAGGATTTCTCTTTAAGGTACCCGGTTATTAAACCGCAGGGAAACTTTGGTTCCATAGACGGTGATCCACCTGCAGCTTACAGATACACTGAGGCCAAAATGAGCAAAATGGGCGAACTCATGCTTTCTGATATAGACAAGGATACTGTCAATTTTGTTCCAAACTTTGATGAATCTTTGAAAGAGCCTGAAGTTTTGCCCGCAGGGTTCCCTTTCTTGCTTGCCAACGGAACAAGTGGAATTGCTGTTGGAATGGCAACCAATATGGCACCGCATAACTTAAGAGAGATTTGTGACGCTCTTTGTGCTCTTATTGAGAACCCGGACATATCAGTGTTGGAGCTTATGAACTACATCAAAGGCCCTGATTTCCCTACTGCAGGTAAAATATGTGGTGTTAAGGGTATTAGAGATGCTTTTGAGACCGGTCGTGGAAAGATTGTCATGAGAGGTCGTTACCATGTGGAAGAGCATAAAACTCATGACGCAATTGTTTTTACAGAAATCCCTTACCAGGTCAATAAGGCCGAGCTCGTAAAACATATTGAAGCCTTAAGAAAAGACGATGTTCTGAAAGATGTCTCAGAAGTTCGTGATGAGTCCGGAAAAGACGGAATTAGACTTGTCATTGAGCTTAAAAAAGATGCTGTTCCGGAGATTGCCGTAAACCACCTTTTTTGGAATACACAGCTTGAAAGCAATTTTAATGTTAATAACTTAGCACTTGTAGATGGACGACCTAAATGCTTGAACCTCAAAGATATGCTTTCTTGTTATCTTGAGCACAGAAAAGATGTTATAAGAAGAAGGACCAATTTTGATTTGAATAAAGCCCTTGAAAGAGAGCATATTCTTCTTGGTCTTAAAACAGGTCTTGAAAACATAGACGAGGTTATTGAAATAATCAAAAAGGCCAATGACAATAATGATGCTTCACTGAAATTACAAGCCAGGTTTGGTCTTTCTGATAAACAGGCTGTTGCAATTATTCAAATGCGTCTTGGAAGATTAAGTCACATGGAGACGCAAGAAATTATTGATGAACTTGCAGAACTTGAAGTAAAAATTGCTTTCTTTAGGGATTTGCTTTCTGACAACGTTAAATTCATGCAGGAAGTTGAAAAAGAAATTCATGAACTTTGTGCTGAATACGGTGACGACAGACGAACAGAGATTGACTTAAGAGAAATAGGCGGACTTGTAGATAAAGATTTCATTAAGAAAGAAGACGTTGTTGTCGTTATTACAAACAAAGGTTTTGTTAAGAGAGTTCCTGCTGACGAGTATAAATCTCAAGGAAGAGGTGGAAAGGGTGTCAAAGGAGCATCTCTTAGAGATGAAGACTTTGTTGAACACATGTTCTCTGCTTTCTCTCATGACCATATTTTGTTTGTTACAAATCTTGGAAAAGCATATTGCCTAGAAGTTTGGGAACTTCCTGAAGGCCAAAAAGTTGGGAAAGGAATAAGTCTTAAAGCAATTCTGCCCAAGATGGAACAAGGAGAAAGTGTTTCTGCAATTATTGACTTCAAAGATTTTGCTGATGATGAGTATATCCTTATGGCAACAAGATTTGGAGTTGTTAAACAAGTTGCACTCAACGATTTTATCAATGCAAGAAAGAATGGTATCAAGGCAATAGTTCTTGACGAAGGAGACTCTCTTATCAAGTGTGAGTTTGTTCATCCTGATGACCAGGCCATGATTGTTACCAAAAAAGGAAAAGGTCTTAGATTCAGTGTCAATGATGTAAGAGTTATGGGAAGAACAGCACATGGAGTGAGAGGAATTAAATTAGCTTTTGATGACGAAGTAATTGGGCTTGTGAAAGTTGAAGAAGGAAAAAATGTTGTTCTTGTAACAGAAACGGGAAAAGGAAAACAAGTTGATTTTGATTTGTTCAAATCTCATGGCAGAGGAACTATGGGACAGCTTATTTACAAGCTCTCCAGCGCAACGTATCTTGTTTCTGCGCTTGCAGTTAATGACGAAAACGATTTGGTTTGCATAACTAAAAAAGGCCAAACAATAAGAACCCATGTAAACGGTATTTCTTCTCAAGGCCGTAATGCCGGTGGTGTAAATATTGTCAAAATGAAAACATCTGATGATTACATTGTGGCAATGACTGTTACAGACTACCAGGAAGAGGAAACAGAAGAGAATGTTTCCGGGAATGAAAATATTAATAACGAAGTCCTTAACGAAGAGAATTATTCCGAGCTAGGAATAATCAAGAAGGATGCTCCAGAGGGTTCTTTAGAGTGATAAAAAGGCTCAAAAATGCCATATTATTCTGTTACTATTAATAGTAACAC
>CAVGEF010000068.1:9089-9717 GCA_963628205.1 Bacteroidaceae bacterium | reverse complement strand
TCCCGTTTTGGAGTTCTCGTTCTCTGTATTGATACCGTATGTTTCAGGATATGACCTGTCAGAAGTATTGCAAAATAATGTTTGGCTTACAAGAGGACAGTACGGCTCTACTTCTTCAGCAGGTATAGAATACACGGTTGATATTTTGTCTGACGGCTCTGCTTTAATCCACGGCAGTGCCTCTGATTTTAGAGCTTATGAGTCTCTTACATTACGTGTTCAGCTTCCTGATTTTTGGTATAAAAATGCTCATACACCTTGGGATTATAGAAACATCTTTACAATTGTAACTCCTGCTGTCTCTTTGATTTTACTTCTTCTTGCTGCTTGGGTTTGGACTCGCTATGGGCGGGATCCCATTCCAATTATATTGGCTCGTTTTGAAGCACCTGAAGGGCTCTCTCCTCTTTTGGTAGGGTATTTGAGTGATAAAGTTGCAAATGATAAAGATATAATTTCAATGCTTTTTTATTGGGCCGACCAAGGGCTTCTTTCAATAACAGAAGAAAAAAAAGATAAATTCAGTTTCAAAAAACTCAAAGAAATTGAGCAGTATGCAATTGAAAACTCAACTAATATTCCTTATTTTGAGGTTCAATTATTCAACGGTTTTTTCAAAAACTGTGCT
>CAVGEF010000068.1:3354-9079 GCA_963628205.1 Bacteroidaceae bacterium | reverse complement strand
GTTGGAGAGTCTGTAGATTTCAAAGACCTTGAGAAAAGCAACTTTTTTGAATGTATGACAAATGTTAAAGCGCGCGTTCCGTCTTTTTTCAAAAAAGAAAAGAGTTTGACATCTCCAAAAAGCGAAGTTTTATCTGCAATATTTGCATTTGTAGCTGTAATTCCGCTTTTATGTTTCTTCTTTAGTTTGTCTTTATGTGAATTTCCGCAGGATATTTCTTATATTGCTTTGCTCATTGCCGTTGTTTTTCCTTTGTTGAATACAGGAATTTTTCATCTTCTTTTTAGAAAGTGGTACATTAGATCTTCAAATGTCATTTTTGTAATTTTCAGTCTTGTGCCATCGGTCTTGGCCCTTATGGCTTTAAGTATTGTTAAAACGGCTGTTTTGGGTGATGTTGGCATGTTTCAGGAACTTGTTGCAATCGTGAGTTCTTCTCTTATTTCGTTTTTGGCGTCAATTATGCCAAGGCGCAGTTCGTACGGGAATAAGATGCTGGAGCAGGTTTTGGGATATAGGGAATTTATTGAAAAAGTTGAGCTTTCTGTGCTTCGCATGCTCATAGATGACGACCCCATGCTGTATTACCATGTTTTAAGTTATGCAGTGGTGCTTGGTCTTGAAAATTCATGGGCTGACAAGTTCAAAGAAATAACAATTCCGCCTGTTTCGTGGTATAACGGGCCAAGTGCCTTTGATGCTTATTATATTTGTAGAATGGCTTCAAGAATGGTCCGTGTTGTGCCCTCTTCTGTGGTTCCAAAGACCTCAAGTTCCCCAAATCCGGGAGTTCACGTTGGTGGCAGCAGTTTTGGAGGAAGCGGTTTCTCAGGCGGTGGCTTTGGTGGCGGAGGTGGCCGTGCTTGGTAATGGGCGCGGTTTCATAAATGCATAAAGTTATATGCTGATTGGAAGATTGTTTAGCTATCTTGACGATAAAATTTTTTCTCTTTCATGGCCGTTGCCTCTTGTTCTTGTGGTTGTATTGATTGCAATTTGGGTCGTTTTTGAGTTTTCAAGAAAGATTTTTGATATAAGTGGCACTATGGCTTTTTTTGTCATGGGCGTTATTGTACTGTGGACAACAAAAACAGAAGGGCTTTTCTTACTTCTTTTTGCATTTGAATGTTCTGTTGTTGCAAAGAAGTTTTACATGAGAAGTGCCGGTTGTTTTGGCAACACTGGTAATTTTTATATTGGCATTGGCGTGTCTCAAGTTCTTGCCAGAGGCCTCATGGCCCTTCTTTCTGCTCTTATGTGGTATGTTACGGGTTCTTTGTCTTCTCTTGTTATGTTTGGTGCATCAATAGCAGAAAGCTGTTCAGATTCTCTTGCAAGCAGTATTGGGTCCTTGAGCAAAATCCATACAGTATCAATCAGAAACTTTATGCCGGTTCCAAAGGGCTATTCAGGAGGCATTACACCTCTTGGAATTTTCTCTTCTTTAATAGCATCTCTTGCGGTGGGTCTTTTGTGGATTTTTTTGTTCTTGGACGTACAAGAGTACAATACTGCCAAGTGTATTGCTCTTTGTTCTGTGATTTCTCTTACAGGCTTTATGGGCTCAATAGTAGATTCTTATCTTGGCGCTTGTGTCCAAGCTCATTATATAAATCCAAAAACCAAACAGTTGACAGAAGATGCAAAAGAAACAGGGAAAGAAAGCTCAAAAGAATATGCAAAAGACGATATTGATTTTGAATTGTCATACGGGCTTGGTTGGGTAGACAATGATATGGTCAATTTGCTTTCAAATATATTCAGCGCTGTATTTTCTTTGGGCATGGCTCTTCTTTTGGTTTAATGCAGTTTTATGACGTTGAGCGGTTAAGCCGTTTAAGCTCTTTAGGGACTTTGAGAGCGCCGAGAGCTCATTTTGCATTTTGGCCATTTTGCATTTTTTGCATTTCTTTTTAGCTTATTTTTACTTTACTTGATTTATCAATAATTCTTTTGTATCTTTTGCATTAGTCGGCGGTATGCCGGTTACGTTTTTGTTAAACAAACAATACATATAAAAAATAAAGAGGATAAATTTATGGCAAAACAGCTTCAATTCAGTGAGGATGCTAGAAAATCTTTAGTTTCCGGTGTTGAGCAAATTGCCAAGGCAGTTATGACTACCTTGGGACCAAAAGGAAGGACAGTTCTTCTTGATAAGAAATACGGTGCTCCAATGATTACAAAAGACGGAGTTACAGTTGCACGTGAAGTAGAACTTGAAGACCCGTTTGAGAATATGGGTGCACAGCTTGTTAAAGAAGTTGCTTCAAAGACAAATGATGTTGCCGGAGACGGAACAACAACAGCAACCGTTCTTGCTTGGGCAATCACAAAAGAGGGCATGAAGAGTGTTTCTGCCGGTGTTAATCCAATGGGCATCAGACGTGGTATTGATAAGGCTGTAGCCGATGCCATTGCTGAAATCAAATCCAATGCCAAGGCTGTAAGTGAGAAAGAAGAAATTGCACAAGTTGCAGCTATTTCTTCCAACAACGACAAAGCTATTGGTGATGAGATTGCCAATGCAATGGAAAAGGTAGGCATGGATGGTGTTATTACCGTTGAAGAGTCCAAGAATATTGAGACTACTACTGACTTTGTTGAAGGAATGCAGTTTGACCGTGGTTATATTTCTGCTTATTTTGCAAATAACCGTGAGAACATGACAGCACTTCTTGATGACCCTTATATTCTTATTTATGACAAAAAGATTTCTTCAATGAAAGAACTTCTTCCTGTTCTTGAGAAAGTTGTTCAAACAAGCAAACCTTTACTCATAATTGCAGAGGATGTAGACGGTGAAGCTCTCACAACATTGGTTGTCAACTCTCTCAGAGGCACTTTGAATGTTTGTGCAATCAAGGCACCTGGTTTTGGCGACAGAAGAAAAGCAATGCTTGAAGATATTGCAATTCTTACCGGTGGACAGGTCATAAGCGAAGAGCTTGGCATGAAGCTTGAAAATGCAGAACTTACACAGCTTGGAAGAGCCAGAAGTGTCAAAGTTGAAAAAGAAAATACAACTATCATCAATGGTCTTGGCAATGCTAATGACATTAAAGACAGAATTGGTCAAATCAAGAAGCAAATTGCAGATACCACAAGCGACTATGATCGTGAAAAGCTTCAGGAACGCCTTGCAAAACTTGCAGGCGGTGTTGCTGTCATTAACGTTGGTGCTCCTACAGAGGTTGAACTTAAAGAGAGAAAGCACAGAGTAGAAGATGCTGTTAATGCAACACGTGCAGCTATTGAAGAAGGCGTTATCCCCGGCGGTGGAGTTGCTTTGGCACAGGCTGCAAAGAAGATGGAGTCTTATGATATTTCAACTCTCACAGACGAAGAGCAAATTGGTTATAAGATTGTACGCAGAGCTCTTGAAGAGCCAATGCGCCAAATTGCAGAAAACGCAGGTGAAGACGGCGCTATCATTGCTGACAAGTGCAAGAACAGCGAAAAAGGCGTTGGCTATGATGCAAACGGCAACAAGTGGGTCAACATGGTCGCTGCCGGAATCATTGACCCTGTCAAAGTTACAAGAAGTGCTCTTCAGAATGCAGCAAGTATTGCAGCACTCATTCTTACAAGCGAATGTGCAATTACAGACATTCCTGCTCCGGAGCCGGCTCCTGCAGCAAACCCGGGCATGGGTGGCATGATGTAAGGCATGACTTGGAAAGTGATGTAACTTTAGCAAAACTCTAACAAGTTTTGATTGGACTGTGGTAAAAGTCAGTATTTTGACACACCACAGTCTTTTTTTGTGCGTTTAGGTCCACTTTCTCAGTGCTTGAGGGCGTAATTTTTGAAAGATTTTTTATAGAATAAAACCGATACTATCGTTCCAAGGGCCCAGCCTACCGGCCAGCTGAGCCACACACCTGTAACTTGCAATGCTGTTGAAGATAAGATTATTGCTCCTGTTACTCTTGTGATTAAATCCATAAAAGTTGAAACCATAAACTGTTTCATATAGCCGGCTCCTTTAAGAACGCCGTCGGAGATGATTTTTACAGAAACAACAAAATAGAAAGGTGAAACAATATGCAAAAATTGCCTTCCTGTTTCAAGAGCTATAGCAGACGGATTGTCCATAAAGAGCTTTAGCAGGAAACTTGAACCAAAGAAATAAGCCAAAGCTATTGGTAAGTCTATAATCCAAACAATTTTAAGTCCGGCTTTTTGACCCTGAATAACTCTTTCTAATTTTTTTGCTCCAAGGTTTTGGGCTGTGTAGTTTGAAATTCCGTTTCCTATAGTGGAAATAGAAGTAATTACGAGATTGTTAAGTTTTACGGCTGCTGCGTAACCGGCAATGACACTGGAGCCAAAACTGTTAATAATGCCCTGAATGATTATGTTGCCAACTGATACAAAACTTTGTTGCAAAGTGCTTGGAATTGCAACATCAATGTATGATTTGAACATGAGTTTTGAAAACAGTGCGGGTTTTTCATCTGTTTTTATGTCTCCAAGTCTTTTGAATACAACAACCGTAGCAAGAATTCCGCTTATTCCCTGGCAAAGAAATGTTGCCCATGCAACGCCGTCTACTTTCATTCCAAAAGCTGTAACAAATAAAATATCTACAGCAATATTTGAAAGAGAGGATATTGCAAGAAAAACGAACGGTGTTTTTGAGTCTCCCAAGGCAGAAAATATTCCTGTTGCTACGTTGTAGAGAAACAGGAAAGGAAGTCCCAAAACATAAATTTTGAGATAGAGAGAGGAATTGGCATAAATATTGGAAGGCGTTTTTATTAGAGAAAGAAGACTGTCCATGCCAAAAATACCAATTGCCATGAGAATAAAACATGTTGCCAGCGTGCAAATCATGGATGTGTTGACAGCCTCTTTCATGCCTTTGTAATTCTTGGCTCCAAAGAGACGGGCAGTTAACAGAGAACAGCCCATGTTGCAACCGAATGCAAAAGCAATGAAAATCAATGTTATTTCATAGCCGTTTCCAACAGCGGCCAGAGCTTCTTCGCTTATGAATTTGCCGGCAACAAAGCTATCGCCAATGTTGTATAACTGCTGGAAAACAATTGAGCCAAAAAGGGGAAGACAAAATTCCCAAAGAACTTTGCTTGGCTCACCAATGGTTAAATCTCGGTTTAATGTTTTTGAGACGTGTTTCATTTTTGTGACTTCTTTAGCTTATATAGACTCTTATTTAATAGACTTTTATTCAATCAACTTCTTCTGTTGGATTTTATTTTGACTTTTTTACTTCTTACGTGCAAATTACTCGTAAATATTGCCATCCTCCGGAACACCTAAATGACGGCAAATTGCATTAAATGTTTGTTTGCTTATATCGTGTTCTACACTGCAAGCATCTTCCATGGCAGTTTTCTCGTCAACTCCAAGGCTCATGAAAAACTTGGAAAGCACTTTGTGCCTGGTATAAACCTTTTTTGCAATTGCCATTCCTTTGTTTGTGAGTGTAATGAGACCATCTTCATCCATAGTAATATAGCCATTTTCGCGCAGTCTTCTTGTTGCATAACTTACGCTTGGCTTGGTAACTCCCAGGTGGGAAGCAATGTCTATTGAGCGGATATATCCATGCTCTTCTTTCATCATAAGCATGGCTTCCAAGTAGTCTTCCGATGCTTTTCTAATCTTCATCATAGTAGTCTTTTACAACCTTTTACTTGAAAACGATACTACAAATGCCAAACTTTTTTCAATACGAGGCCACGAAAATCCCTTGGTG
>CAVGEF010000068.1:0-3344 GCA_963628205.1 Bacteroidaceae bacterium | reverse complement strand
TAAGAAAGGTGGGTGGAAGCGAAGAAACCCGCAGACATCTTGAAGATTTGGGATTCGTTGCAGGAGGCAATGTTACCATAGTTTCTTCTATAGGTGGCAATCTTATAGTGAATGTTAAAGATTCCAGAGTTGCAATAAGCAAAGAAATGGCAACAAAGATAATGGTTTGAGGGCATTATCTCTTGGTTGCATGGCTGTTGAGGCTTAGCCTTTTGAGACTAGAGCTTTTGGGCTTTTGATATAAGTGGCAACAAGTGCCCGTAAGATGTTGCAAGTTAAATAAAGCAATTGTAATGAGTTTAATTATAGGAGATATGAACATGAGAACACTCAGGGAAGCAAAAATTGGCGATACAGTTAAAGTCGTCAAACTCCATGGAGAGGGAGCTGTTAAAAAGAGAATCATGGACATGGGACTTACCCGTGGCGTTGAAGTCTACATTAGAAAAGTAGCTCCTCTTGGAGACCCAATTGAAGTCACGGTAAGAGGTTATGAGCTTTCACTTAGGAAGGAAGATGCTTCCATGATTGAAATTGAATAGTAATGGAGAAGTTTTAATATGTCTGAAATCAGAATTGCCCTTGCAGGTAACCCAAACAGTGGAAAAACAACACTGTTTAACAGTTTGACAGGCTCTAACCAGTTTGTAGGAAACTGGCCGGGAGTCACAGTTGAGAAAAAGGAAGGAAAGCTTAAGAAACACGATGGTGTTGTTATCACAGATCTTCCCGGAATTTACTCTCTTTCACCATATACGCTGGAAGAAGTTGTTGCCAGAAATTACCTTCTTGAAGAGCGCCCGGATGCAATTCTAAATATTGTAGACGGAACAAACCTTGAAAGAAACCTTTATCTTACAACTCAGCTTACTGAGCTTGGTATTCCGGTAGTTGTTGCAATCAACATGATGGATGTTGTGAGAAAGAACGGCGACAAGATTAATTTTGCCGAGCTTTCCAGAGAACTTGGATGCAAAGTTGTCGAGATTTCTGCGCTTAAAGAAGAAGGAGTCATGGAAGCTGCAGAAGAAGCAATCAAGGCAGCTAAAGGAACAAAGACAGTTCCAATGCACACTTTCTCCGGAGTTGTTGAACATGCACTTGCACACATTGAAGAGGCAGCTTTGCATGATATGCCACAGGAGCAACAGCGTTGGTATTGCATAAAGATTTTTGAGCGTGACCCCAAGGTTCTTGAAAAACTCAATATTCAGCCACAAATTTTGGCTCATATTGAAGAAGATATTAAAGCAGCTGAGAAAGAGCTTGATGACGATGCAGAAAGCATTATCACTAATGAAAGATATGTTTACATTGCTTCAATCATGAAAGGTTGTTACAAGAAAAAGAACGTAGGTAAGGAATCTACTTCTGACAAGATTGACCGCATTGTTACAAACCGATGGCTTGGTCTTCCTATTTTTGCACTTGTAATGTTCCTTGTTTATTATATTGCAATGGTAACAGTTGGTGCTTCTGCAACAGACTGGGCTAACGACGGCCTGTTTGGTGATGGATGGCATCTTTTTGGAATTGGCTCAAAACAGTATGAAGCTGCAGCGGAAGAATATGGAGACACAGACCAAATCATTGATGCTTTTGTAGCAGAATATGGCAATGATGCAATCTCTGAAGCTTTGGATATGGAAAGCGAGTCCTATTCAGAAGAAAACGCAAAGACTGCTCTTGAAAGCCTTGTAAAGGCCACTCCTTCCAATGCTTCTGTTACATATACTATTGAAGATGAAGAGACTTTGGCTGTTGAAGAGTTCACCGGAACTTCAAAAGAAGATTTGGTTACTGCTGTAGAACAGTATCTTAATACTTCTTACAAGGAAAATTATGGCGCACCGGATACATCGGCTTATGGTGTGTGGGTGCCCGGTATTCCTGTTTTGGTTTCCAATGGTCTTGAATCTGCGGGTGCTGCAAACTGGCTTTCAGGTCTTATCAATGACGGTATTGTTGCAGGTGTTGGTGCTGTTCTTGGATTTGTTCCTCAAATGCTTGTTTTGTTCCTTCTTCTTGCTTTCCTTGAAGCTTGTGGATATATGGCAAGAATTGCATTTGTTCTGGACAGAGTTTTTAGAAAGTTTGGTCTTTCCGGTAAGTCTTTTATTCCAATGCTTGTTGGTGTTGGTTGTGGCGTTCCCGGAATTATGGCTTCAAGAACAATTGAGAATGAAAGAGATAGAAGAATGACAATCATGACAACTACTTTCATTCCTTGCGGTGCTAAAGTTCCGTTCATTTCAATGATAGCCGGTGCAATCTTTGGAGGCTCTGCCATTGTTGCTACAAGCGCATATTTCATTGGTATGGCAGCAATTATCATTTCAGGTATTATTCTTAAAAAGACAAAGATGTTTGCAGGAGACCCGGCTCCGTTTGTTATGGAACTTCCTGCTTACCACATGCCTACATTAAAGAACGTTTTGCGCTCAATGTGGGAAAGAGGCTGGTCATTCATTAAGAAAGCCGGAACAATCATTCTTCTTTCAACAATTCTTGTTTGGTTTACAACTTACTTTGGTGTCGTAGACGGTTCATTCAGAATGTTGAGTGAAGAAGAAATCGACCATTCAATTCTTGCATTCATTGGCAACCTTATTGCATGGATATTTGCTCCTCTTGGATGGGGAAACTGGAAAGCAGCTGTTGCTTCAATTACAGGTCTTGTTGCCAAAGAGAACATTGTTGGAACCCTTGGTATCCTTTACGGCGGTTCCGGTGATGTTTACGGTGAACTTGCAACAGTATTCAATGGTGTTACAGGCTATTCTTTCTTGGTATTCAACCTTCTTTGTGCTCCTTGTTTTGCAGCAATTGGTGCAATTAAGAGAGAAATGAACAATTCAAAATGGACATGGTTTGCAATTGGATACCAGTGTGGTTTTGCCTATATCATTGCTCTTATGATTAACCAGTTTGGAAAGCTCTTCATGGGCAGTCCCAGTGTTATTGGTTTGTTGTTTGCTCTTGCAGCTCTTGTTGGAATTATCTACATGTTATTCCGTCCTTACAAGGAAGCTACAAAGCTTACAAGAGATGTTAAAATCAACTGAAAGTCGTTTTGAAGAATTTTTCAGTACATTGAGGTTTTTGAAAGGCCTCTGAGATTTTTGTGAGTCGGCTGTCCGCCCGTGCGGGTGGCCGATTTACTTTTCACTTTCTTTTGTTTAACTTTTTATGGAGGTTCGTATGGTTGCAACAATTTTAGTTTCGCTTGTTTTACTGGCAATTACAGGTCTTGCTATTGCCTCCATTGTGCGGGATAAAAAGCAGGGAAAATCTTCCTGTGGCGGTAATTGCGGACACTGCCCGGTAAGTGGTTCCTGTCACAA
>CAVGEF010000067.1:0-2917 GCA_963628205.1 Bacteroidaceae bacterium | reverse complement strand
CTATCAATGGCAGGAAGACGCTTTCTTGAACTTAAATTTACAGCCTTGGTATTATTTTGGGCTATTGTTTGTGCTTTTTCCAATTGTTGATTTTCCAATTGTTGATTTTCCATGTGTGAATTTTCCAATTGAGTAACAGCAATGGATTTAATGCCTTTTGGCAAGCTTTGTACCTGAGCCAAGTCAAACAGGGTCTTATAATCTTCTTTTGTTGGATTTATGTTGTGAAAATTTTCAAAAACAGGCTCAAAAGTTAAATCTTCAAGCATGAAATCTTTTTCTACAATGTCATTTGTTTCATTGTTTGAATCATAATTTATAGAATGTAATAAATATGTGAGCATGGAATTACTGCCGTCTTGGTCCGGAGACAGCGGTGTTTTTTCATTTATACAACCGCTGAAAACAAGATGATATTTTGCTCTTGTTGCTGCTACATATAAAATACGCTTGGTCTCAGCATTGTCCATGCTTTTTTCCAGTGTAGAAAAGATTTCTTTTACCGGATTTTTTATTGTTTTTTTACTGTCTTTGCTTTCTTCATAAGAAAGAAACACATTATCCCCTATTTTGTAATTATTTGCAGAAAATCCGCCGGGCTTTCTTGAACCGGAATGCATGTCAGCTACAATTACGATTTTGAAAGCAAGGCCTTTGGATTTATGAACTGTCATGATTTGAACGCCTGCAATGCTTTCTTTGAATACTGTAACTTCTTTTGTTTTATTGCCGTTATAGCCAAGTAATGTTCTTAAATAATCAAGAAAAACCACTATTGACTGGCCTTTGGAATCAAAATCAACAGCAAGTGCATATAAGTAATCAAAATGCTCCAAATAAGGCCTGTTAAGAGCCTTTGAGAGCATATAAGCTCTATATCCCATGTCATACCACATATAGTCCAGTGTTTTGCAAATAGAGCCACCTGAAATGACAGTCTCCAGTTTTTTAAGTTTTTCTTTTGGTTTTTCGAGTAACTGTTCATTTGACAAAGCTTCTTGAATTTCTTTGTCTGTAAAAGAGCAAAACGGGGACTTTAAGAATGATGCAAAACTTATGCGATCATAAGAATAAATACAAGCTTGCAAAGCACTGTAAAAATCATTTGCAACAGAGTCCAAGCCCAAAGAGCGTGCCTCTGATACTGTATACGGTATACCTTTTGCCGTGAGTGCTTTTTCAAATACTGCCTGGTGCGAGCCAACTTTAAGCAATAAGCCAATTTCATTTGGTCGTGGCGGGCGCAATTGTGTTTTGTCATTATCATCAGGCACAAGGTAGACACTTTCTTTTGAGCAAATTTTTTCAATAAACCGGGCAACAACATTTGCTTCACACTCTATAGCTTTATGCTCTTTTAGTATTTCTTCTGATAAATACGGGTGAAGTAAAGTTATATGGGATTGCTCTATTTGTGCACTTCGTGCTTCCAGTGGTCTGTAAGAGGCTTCATATTGCGCCTTAAGAGCTGTGTCATAGTCTGTATTGGGAGCAGTTTCCATTATTGTTGGGAATATGTGATTGCAAAAATGTATTATTGAAGGCTCGCTTCTCCAGTTTTTTCTAAGTTCTATTGGATTTTGGCATATTTCTTTACTAAGGCGCTTGAATACGCTGACATCGGCCCCTCTGAATTTGTATATGCTTTGTTTCTCGTCTCCTACAAGAAAGATTTTATGCGGTGAAAGGCTCTCAAGTGCGGGGATGCCGTCTGCACCGGTTTTGCGTTCTTCATTGTCTTTGTATGGTTTTTCGCAAAGAAGGTACAAGAGTTTTCTGTAATCGTCATTATTGTCTTGAAATTCGTCTATCATCACACTGTCAAATTTTGACTTGAAGCGGTCACGGGTTTGGATTTCTTCTTTTAGAATTTTGATTGCAAGTTGCATAACATCGTTAAAAGACAACACCCCGGCTTCCCGCTTGCGCGCAAACAAAGCAGTTTCATACTCACTTACAAGTGCATAATAATTGTGTATAAGAGGTGCTTTATCCAGCGCACTTTGATAGAATACTTCGTCTTTGTTAGGCTGTTTTCTGGCTTTTGGCTTACTTAGTCTTTGTGTTTCTAATTCCTTTATGTGATTAGAGATAAGATTTTTAAGTATTTCCATGGAACTTTTGACGTCAATTGGTTTTGTTATGTTTAGGCAATTGCATGCAAGGTCAAGAAAGATTTCTTCTAAGTTCTCTACACTAAAGCAAGAATACAAGTATTGGACTATTTCTTCATTATGATGACACCTCAAAAGCTCATGCAAAATGGCATTAGACATAGTTTTTAGCTCTGTATCCTCTTGGATACGGAAATCGGCAGGGACTCCTTGGTGTACAGCTGAGCTTCTTACAATCTCAGAGCAAAAACTGTCTACTGTAGAAATTGTTACTTCTGAAAATTTGGCTATATCTTTATCACTTACAAGGCCCTTTTCGTGCGCTTTTTGAAGTAACATGTATATACGGCTTTTCATCTCAGCGGTGGCTTTTTTTGTGAATGTTATTGTTAAAATTCGCTCAGGACTTATTCCTTGGGCTACCATTCGGATGAATCTAAATGAAAGAACTGTCGTTTTGCCACTACCTGCCCCGGCTGCTACTATACAGTTTTTATCTTCCATGACAGCTTGTCCCTGAGGGGAAAGTTTGAGAGTTGAAATGTCAATTGGAAAGTCGCTGGACTTGTTGCATGCTTGGGCGCCGGGCATGATACATGCTTGGTCGCCGGATTGGCTACATGCTTGGTCACCGGCTTGGTTACATGCTTGGTCCCCGGCTTGGCTACATACTTGGTCGTAAAGCTGTGCATTGAGATTGGCATTAAGATTATTGTCAAAAGGCGTACTACATGTTTCAAGCAATTGTATGCCGTTTTCACTGCAAAAATTGATGAATGATAGAAATTTGGATTGCATCATAC
>CAVGEF010000066.1:0-19521 GCA_963628205.1 Bacteroidaceae bacterium | reverse complement strand
TGCTACGTATACAGACGACACTGACAAACTTGGTACCACTGTTAAAGGAACATTTGTGAAAGAAGAAGATGCCTCAAGTGCAGTATTGACTCTTGTTACATATGATGAAACAGCTGTAAATGAAGAAACAAAATTCACGGTACAAGTTAGCGATAATGCAAGTGCTGCAGCGGGATTTGATTTGATATTAACAGGTGCAAGTATTTCAACAACAGAAGCACATAAAATTGTTACAGTTGTATCTTATATAGAAAAAGGACTTGGAGATACTTACGTATACATGTCACATCTTAAGAGTGACGGCACTTCAGAAGAAATGACTAAAGTTTCAAGTGAAGAAGAGCTTGAAGATGGCAAGTTCTATTATGATAACACTACAGGTAAGCTTGTATTTGAGACAAGCAGTTTCAGCTCTTTCCTTGTTACTTATTCAAGTGCTCTTAATATTACAAAAAATGTTGCTTACCAAACTCTTGCAAGTGCAATCTCTGCTGCAAGTGAGGGTGATAACATTCAACTGTTGAAAAATACCAGCTTGGAGAAAACTAATGCTAGCGCGTCAATACCAATACAAAAGAACTTGACAATTGACCTTAATAATAAGACTTTGACTTTGACTAAAGAGGTCCAAGGGAAAGGAAATGGCTTCTTTGAGATTCATAACACTGTTACAGTCCAAAATGGAAATATTAAGTCTAGCGGTGACAGAACATTTTGTGTTTATACAGGTGGTGTTTTGACCATAAAGGGCGTAGTAATTGATTCAGAAGCTCCATTTAATACAACCTATAGAGACTGGCCTGCAGTTATTTATGTTACTGAAGGATCGAATCCCGGAACTTTGAATGTTTCTAATTCAAAAATTACTAATACTAATGGCTGGTTTGCAATTAGTACTAATGCAGGTTCTGGAGGAAGTGTTAAAATCACAATTGAAGATAGTACTATTGAGGTACAAGGCCAAGACGTTGTAACATGGGCCGATGAAGGTTATGGTACTGCACTTCTTGTCAACGTTCAAAGTGAAGTAAAAATAAAAGATTCGCATTTTATAGGTATAACTCAAGGTGCAATCTTTAGAGGTGATGGTAAGTATAAAGTCTCTGGAACTACATCTTTTGAAGCAACTTTGAAGTATAAGACAGAAAGCGATGCTGATTATATTGCAAAAGCGAAGAAAAATGAATATCTCAACAAAGAAGAAGGCTGGAGCAGTGGCCCTTGTGTACCTCTTGCGGCTCTTGTTGTTGGAAACAGAGGAGGCGGAAATTACAGTAAGCATGAAACGATTGTAACATTTGAAAGTCCTAGTACTACTACTTTTACTGTTCCAACTGAAAAAAGCGATACTTTCTTCAGAGACGGCACACAAATACACGTCTACCAGTCAAATGACAGTACCGTAATAGTTAAAGTCTACGGTGTAAGCGACAGCTGGTCTGTAAATGAAGAAAAAAATGGCGCAGAATATTCTACCGACAAATATACTGACTGATATTGTTTACATAAAATGAAATTTCCACACACCCTCCGGCACAATACCGGAGGGTGTTCTTTATAATCTATATAGAAAGAGAAGAGAGTAAAAAAAGAAATAAAAACAACATTCTTTTTCTTTTGACACGAACAATGGATTTGACGAAATAAATAGTGTTTTGTAAATTAGCTGTGAAATAAAAAATACACTCATCATTAGGGAGTAAAAATATTATGGGAAAGATAATTGGAATTGATTTAGGAACGACAAACAGCTGTGTTGCTGTTATGGAAGGTTCTGAGCCAATAGTTATGGCAAACTCTGAAGGACAAAGAACAACTCCTTCAATCGTTGGTTTTACAGCAAAGGGCGATTGCCTTGTTGGCCAGCCTGCAAAAAACCAAATTGTTACAAATGCAGAGAACACAGTGTTCTCTATCAAACGTTTCATGGGAAGAAAATACAGGGAAGTTCCAGATGAGCTTTCAATGATTCCTTATAAAGTAGTATCGGGTCCAAATGATACAATTAAAGTTGTCATTAGGGATAAAGATTATAGCCCTGAAGAGATTTCTGCCAGAATTCTTCAAAAGATGAAGAAAACTGCAGAGGATTACCTTGGAGAACCTGTTACAGAAGCTGTCATTACAGTTCCTGCATACTTTAACGATGCACAGCGTCAGGCTACAAAGGATGCCGGAAAGATTGCCGGACTTGAGGTCAAGAGAATTGTCAACGAGCCTACGGCAGCGGCTTTGGCATACGGTTTTGGCAAGGATTCTTCCAAGGATGAAAAGATTGCAGTATACGACCTTGGCGGTGGTACATTTGATATTTCCATTCTTGAATTGGGCGACGGCGTATTTGAAGTTAAGTCTACAAACGGTGATACACACCTTGGCGGTGATAACTTTGACCAAAGAATAATCGAGTGGATGGTAGACAGCTTTAAGAAAGATACCGGCATTGACCTCTCAAAAGACAAGATGGCATTGCAAAGACTTAAGGAAGCTGCTGAAAAAGCTAAGATTGAGCTTTCCAACTCCACTTCTACAGACATTAACTTGCCGTTTATTTCTGCCGATGCAACAGGTCCAAAACATCTTCAAATGACACTCACAAGAGCTGCTTTTGAGCAAATGGTTGATGACTTGATTGAAAGAACAAAAGTTCCATGCAAAAATGCATTAAGAGATGCCGGCCTTACAGCAAGCGATATTGACCAAGTTATCTTGGTTGGCGGTTCAACGCGTGTTCCAAAAGTTCAAGCTGTTGTCAAAGAGCTTTTTGGAAAAGAGCCTCATAAGGGCGTAAACCCTGATGAAGTTGTTGCAATGGGTGCTGCTATTCAGGGCGGTATTCTTGGTGGTTCTGTCAAAGATGTTCTTCTTTTGGATGTAACACCTCTTTCACTTGGAATTGAAACTCTTGGCGGAGTTACAACAAAGCTTATTGAGAGAAATACTACTATTCCTACAAGAAAGAGCCAAGTTTTCTCAACTGCTGCAGATGGACAAACTGCTGTAAGCATTCATGTTCTTCAAGGCGAGCGTGAGATGGCATCTCAAAATAGAACACTTGGAACATTTGACCT
Organism: Bacteroidaceae bacterium; assembly: GCA_963628205.1. GTDB lineage: Bacteria > Spirochaetota > Spirochaetia > Sphaerochaetales > Sphaerochaetaceae > UBA9732. The sequence continues at coordinate 16,450 of CAVGEF010000066.1, read as the reverse complement.
TGTTGGTATTCCTGCAGCTCCTAGAGGAGTTCCACAAATTGAAGTTACATTTGATATTGATGCCAACGGCATTGTACATGTTTCTGCAAAAGACCTTGGAACAGGCAAAGAGCAAAGCATTCAAATTCAAAGCTCAAGCGGACTTGATGAAAGTGAAATTGAGAAAATGGTCAAGGATGCTGAAATGCACGCAGAAGAAGACAAGAAAGAGCGTGAAAGAATTGACTCCCGTAATACAGCCGATAGCCTTGTTTACCAGACAGAGAAGGCTCTCAAGGATTATGGCGACAAAGTAAGCGCTCAAGATAAAGCCAATGTAGAGACAGCTCTTTCTGACCTTAAGAGTGTACTTGCAAATCAAAATTCTTCTGTTGATGAGATTAAAGCAAAAACCACTGCTTTGCAGACAGCTTCTTACAAGATTGCTGAAGAGATGTATAAGAATGCAAATCCTCAAGGCCCTCAGGGCGGTCCTGATGCAGGAGCAAGTGCCGGCGGAGCGCAACCGGGAGCCGGTGCATCTGGCAACGGACCTGATACAGCAGGTGCTTCAGATGCTGATTACGAGGTTGTCAATTGATAGATTTGAGGTTTTGCAAAGAACCTCATCAAGTGAAATGGTAAATGGCCGGTCTTTGACCGGCTATTTTATTGTACTGTTTATCTTTTTTTTGTTATATTAGATTTTGTAGAGAGGTTTTTGCAAAACGCTCTTTTAGATGCAATGGCAAAGCTAAGATACATGAAGGCAGTTTTGCAAAAACCTTTGTACTTAATTTGTTTCGTACTTAATTTGCGCAGGGTAAAATTGTGGCTGATAAAAGGGATTATTATGATGTTCTTGGAGTTTCCAAGACAGCAACTAAAGAAGAAATAAAAAAAGCATATAGAAAACTTGCCATAGAGAACCACCCGGACAAGAATCCCGGTGACAAAGCAGCAGAGGAACGCTTTAAGGAAGCAACAGAGGCTTACGAAGTTCTTTCTGATGATACTAAACGTCAAAATTATGATAATTACGGTTTTGCAGGTGTTGATAGCTCGCAAGGTTTTGGCAATGCTGCATATAGAGATTTCAGTGATTTGTTCTCCGGCGGTTTCAGCAGTATATTTGAAGATTTGTTCGGTTTTGGAGGCTCTTCACGTTCACGCTCTCAAAACGCTCCAAATGTGGGACAAAGCATAAGAGTTAATATTGAAGTTGATTTACAGGATATAATGGGCACTTGTAAAAAAGAGCTCACTTATAACCATCAAGTACCATGTGAAGCATGCCACGGAACAGGTTCTTCCAAAGGTACAACTTCTTCTAAAACATGTCCTACATGTGGAGGAATGGGACAAGTAAGACAATCAAGCGGTTTCTTCTCTGTTTCAAGAACATGTCCTACATGTGGAGGTCGTGGTGTTGTAATTACAGACCCATGCAATGTATGTAAAGGAAGTGGAACTGTTCGTAAGAGCCAAACTCTTAGAGTGAAAATTCCTGCCGGTATTGAAAATGGTGCTGACATCATTATTCCTCAAATGGGCAATGCCGGTCAAAACAATGCAACTCCCGGTGATTTGTATGTGAGAGTTAACATTAGACCTCATAAGTATTTTGTAAGACAAAACGAAGACTTGTTTGTTCAAATCCCAATTTCCATGACACAGGCAGCTCTTGGTCTTGATATAGAGGTTAAGAACCTAATGGGTCAAACTGTAAAAGTAAGCATTCCTGCAGGCGTGCAAAACGGGAAGATTATTAGAGTAAAAGGTCAAGGGCTTCCCAAATTCAGAAGTTCTTCATCTATGGGTGATATGTACATAAAGTTTCAAATTGAGACACCAAAACGTCTTAATTCAAAAGCAAAACAGCTTATGAAAGAACTTTCTGATGCAATGGGAGAAAATTCAACTCCGTCACCTGTACCGTTTGAGAATAATTGATTATAAGGATGTTTTTGCAAAAGTCCAAAACATGGATGGTTTTGCAAATAACCTTTGTAAAAAAAAGAGCAAAAGGAGAACTAGCGCTATGGGAGCAAAAATTACCGGTATACACGCAATTGAAGAGGCCTTAAAGAGTGCTCCCTGTGGCTCTACTTTATATCTTCTTAGGGGCGATAAGCGAAATTCAAAACTGGAACTTGAGGCTAAAGCCAACGGTAAGACTGCTGTAAAGAAAATATCGGACTTGGAGATGGACAGGCTTGCCGGTAACAGTGACCACCGTGGTGCTGTGCTTGATTTGGGTGCAAAAGCAACCTCAAGTCAAGGCGGAAGAATAAAAGAGACAAGTGTACGTGAGTTTTGCACAAGTCTTAAAGAAGGTGAGAGTGCGCTTGTTCTTGCTTTGGATGAGATAACAGACCCTCATAATCTTGGTGCAATTTTAAGAAGTGCTGACCAGTTTTCTGCCTCTTTAATCATTGTTCCTGAAAGAAGAAGTGCCAGTGCAAATGAGACTGTCATTAGAGTTTCTTCAGGGGCGGCGCAATATGTTACAACATCTACTGTTACAAATTTGGCCAAAGAGCTTGATGTCTTGAAAGAATACGGTTTTTGGGTCTATGGGGCTGACATGAACGGAGACACTTCTTATGGTATGGATTTTGCAAACCGCACCGTAATTGTAATGGGAAGTGAAGGCTCCGGCATGAGAGCACTTGTGCGTGCTAAATGTGACCATATTGTATCAATTCCAATGACAGGTCATATTGACTCTCTAAATGTTTCTGTTGCAGCCGGCATTCTTATGTACGAATATAGAAGAAGTCATGGTAAAGACGCTGCTGTGGCGTTATGAAAACTTTCAAGAGGTTTTTGCAAAAACATCTTGAAAGTCCTCTATTAACATACACTTTCAAAACTTCAAGGACATGTAAGTTTTGAAAGTGTAGTTGTAAAAAAGTTCGAGTTTTACTCGACTTCAACAATACCGTCTTCTTTGACAGTTATTGTCATATCGTCTTTTACATAGTTTAGAAAATCCTGTCCAAGAGAATCAATTACAGGCATATTGCTGTTTGTAAGCCAAACATCCTGCAATATTGCACCTGCTGCTGCAAGAGAGTCTATTGGCTCTGAAAAAAGCATACATGCAGGTTGACGGCCCATGGAACAGGCACAGTAAAGAACAAGGCCACCTGTTGTTGAGCCAATTGTTTGTGGAAGACAAAGAGCTTTACCGGCCATTTTCTTGCCATACAAATCCGGATTATTTTGGTCTCCGCACGTTGCAGTCTTATCACCAAACTGGAGAGCTTTTTGAAATGATGCCAAAGTGTTAAGACCATGATGAGATACTACAGCTTTTGCTGTTACAGTTCCTTTTGCAACTATTCTTCCCTTAAATTGCTTCATGCGTTTTTTCCTCCTGTGATGATTTCCAATAGCTCAGAATCCTTGTAGTACCTTGCAGATGTATACGTTCTAAGTTTGTTAGAGGATGTTATTGTAGGCACTTTTTGGCAAATAGGATTGTTCATGTACATAAGAGGACAAATGTATGAAAGAATTACACCTACATCTAAAAGAACCTTATATTCTTTTTCTTTCTTGAAAGCTTCAATTACATCCGGAGCACTTGTAAACACTGTTGGAACAACAACTTTCTTAAGACCGTTGGCATCAAGGGCCTTCTTGATATCCAAAGTCCATTTTTTAAGCTGTGCCATTGAAAGGTGAGGACATCCAATGAAGCAAATTTTTGGTTTTGCATCTTTGTTTTTCCAAATTACAGGGTAGCTGTCATAAACTCTTTGAAGTTCCTTATCATCAATGACATATTCTTTTGCTCCATCTGCAATCAAAGATTGGCCAAGTTCTACAGCCTCAGGAGTAAGATTTTCCACGTGGTAAAGTCCAACAGCTCCATTTGAGGCAGTAGCTGCTCCAAAATCTTTCAAATAAGATTTGGCATCATCATCAAGCTTGCCGTTGAAGTATTTATCAAGACCAATGATATAAGGCACATCTTCTACGACTTTCATACCAATTGCAGAGCCTAGAAGTTGGGCCTCAGGTTTTGAACTTGTCTCAATTCTCACAACCCATGTTGCTTTTCTTCCTTCGTCTTTGAGAAGTCCAAACGACGGTACAAAACCGGCAATAGAGCCCATTATATCAATTATACCGCTGTTTCTGTTGCATCTTGCACCAAGAACCGAGTTTGCATAAACAACAGCACTTGATTCGCTCCAAGAAAGAATGTCTCCTTTTTTGGGAACGTTGCCAACTTCCGGCATGTATGCTGTACAAGTAAAAGCATTGGAGTTCATAAGACCCAGCTTTTTAAGTTGTTCTTCATACTCTTCTTGTTTTGTATACATGAAGTTGTTAAAAACAAACTTTTCAAGAAAGTTTGCAGGAACGTTTTTGTCCAAAGGTCTTGGGTCTGCAGAAAACTCTTGTTTTGAAACAGCTTTTGCATCAATGAGTTTATCTAAAAGCTCATAAACTGCTCCCAGTGCTTTAAGTCCAAACGATGTTACAAGATGGTTGTACTTGGATGTTACAGGCACCATTTCCGTAGCACCAAAAAGTTCACCGTATCTTACAAGAGTTTCCATGACTTTTACATGGGTTTCTCCTTTACTGCCATCTAATATGGCCTGTTGTTCTTTTGTAAGTTTCATTGTCATTTTTATAAATCCTTTCAGGGTTTTTACAAATCAGAGACCCTCTCAAATTTTCATTGCAACTTCGTAGGCTCTCCAAATTGCTGTCTTGAGGTTTCCTACCACATTGCAATCTCCAACCAAATGTACATTCTTTGACTTTTGGGCAAGAGGTGTTGGAATGTAACCGGCAGAAGAAATTACGCTGTCACATTCAATATCAAAAGTCTTGCCGTCTTTGTCTTTTACTGTAATTGCATTGTCTTTAACTTCAAAAAGAGTTGTTTCAAGGTATACAGGAACTTTTTTCCAAGCAAACCATTCTCTCAAATATGAAGAGTTTGCAAGACATACGCCTTTTTGTGAAATCAAATCATCTTTCATTTCAACAATGATTGGCTCATGACCTTTGAGTGCAAGTTCATATGCAATTTCACAGCCTGTAAGACCTCCTCCAATTACGGCAACACGCTTTCCAACTTCTTTGCCGTTAAGATATGTGCAAGCTTCAATCATTTTCTCATATCCCGGAACACGCTTCAGAAGTCTTGGTTTTGCACCGGTTGCAATAATTACAGGCTCATTTGCGAATTTTGAAATGTCTGTGACTTCATCATTGAAGTTTACAGTAATTCCAAGTTTGTCCATTTCTCTTTTATACCAAGTCAAAAGAGCTCTGAGACTTCCTTTGTATGACTCAGAAGAAGCAGGAATGAAAGTTCCTCCAAGAACATTTGTTTTTTCATGGATAACTGGGTTATGACCGCGTAACTTCAAAACTCTTGCAGCTTCCATACCGCCAATTCCACCGCCTATGATGTGTACGGTTTTTGGATTGTTTGTTTTTTTGATGTAATGTTTATTCCATTGCATCATCTCTGCATTGACAGCGCAACGGGCCAAATGCAAAGAGTCTGACAAGTCTTGGTCATTTGGAACGCCTTTGTAATGACACATGTTGAAACAACCGTTATGGCACTGTATACAAGGCCTTATGTCATCTTCATTGTCATTGATGACTTTGGTAAACCACTGGGGGTCTGCAAGGAAGGCTCTTGCAAAACCAACACCGTCAAGTTTGCCTTCTTGAACTGCTTTGGCGCCGGCTTCAAGTGTCATCTTTCCTGCACAGACAACAGGAATGTCTACAAAGTTCTTAATATGTTCTACATATTCAAGGTTGCAGTTTTCCGGCATGTATACCGGCGGATGTGCCCAATACCATGCATCATAAGTGCCATTGTCGCAGTTGAGCATGTCGTATCCGGCATCCTGGAGGAATTTAACGGCTATTTCTGACTCTTTCATGTCTCTTCCGGCTTCTTCAAATTCTTCTCCGGGCAGTGCTCCCTGTCTGAATCCTTTTGTTTTGGAAACAACTGAATATCTCAAAGATACCGGGAAATCGTTACCGCACTCTTTCTTTATGGCTTTAACGATTTCTGCTGCAAAACGGTATCGGTTTTCAAGAGAGCCTCCATATTCATCGGTTCGCTTGTTGACGTAGTGTAAAGTGAATTGGTCCAAAAGGTAGCCTTCATGTACGGCATGAATTTCAACACCGTCGACGCCCGCATCCTTGCATTTTTTTGCGCTTTTGGCGAATGCCTGGATGAAGAACTCAATTTCCTTCTTGGTCATTTCTCTTGAGGGAAGCCTGTCGCTCCACCTGTTTGGGGAAGGTGAGGCCGATGCCGTTATTTTGTCCAAATTCATAAATGGCTTAGACAAAACGTTGAGTACCGGGTTGTTGTACAAAGTCTCCATCATTTTGGAAACAGTGAAAGACCTGCCAAAACCTGCTGTGAGCTGTATAAACAGCTTTGCTCCTGTTTTGTGAAATTCCGGCATCCATGCTGCTAAATCCTTGAACATTTTGTTTTTTCTGTACAGCCACTGTCCAAACATTGGATTATAAACAGGTTGGCAACCGGGAAGTACAAGTCCGCAGTTGTTTTCTGCAACAGTTTTAATAAATCTTGCTCCGTCTTTGTCAAAATGGTTTACTTCCATCCATCCAAACAAGTCTGTCCCTCCCATGGATGTGAGTACAATACGATTTTTAATCTCGACATTTCCAATCTTCCACGGGGTAAGAAGTGTTTTCAGTTCTTCTCTCATGTCAATTCTCCTTAAGAAGTATTGTATATCAAGTCTAAGTTGTTATGTAGAGATTTTTTACAAAAAAATAAGTTGAGTTATTCGGGCTTATACATTATCTTTGCTCACATGAGAGAGAGTTTGAAAAACGAAGTATACATTACAGGTCACAGAAACCCTGACATGGACAGCCTTTGTGCTGCCTATGCTTATGCAGTTCTAAAGAGTTCTATAGATAGAATCCATGATTATAAGGCTGTGCGTTGCGGGCATCTTTCTGACAGCGTAAAAGGACAACTTGCAATCTTGGGCCTTGAAGCTCCACCTTACATGAGAGATGTTCATCCAAAAGTTGGAGATGTCATGAGAACAGGGGAGTCAAGTATTGACTGCAATGCCCCAATATTTGACCTTATGAACATTTATGATAAGACACGCCCGTCGGCTGTTGCCATATTTGACGGCAAAACATTCAAAGGTCTTTTGAGTATTGACGACATTACATCCTGGTTTCTTGCAGACAATTCAAGTGGCAGTCCTGTTTACAAGTTCAACAGTGCAAACTTTGCAAGGGTCATGCCCGGCAGGTTTTTGAGCGGGCATGATAAAGATTATGAATTTCATGCATCAATAAAGGCCAGTGTCAACGACATAGACAACCCTTGTGAAAGTCTTGTTGTCATGCCTTACGGCAAAGATGAAGATTCAAGAAAAAAGTTTGAAAAAGCAATTGAAATGAAAGTGCCTGCAATAGTCTTAACCGGCATGGATGATGAAGAAAATCCAAACATGGGTGATTTTGAGGGCATCGTTTATGCTTCTAAAGTTGCCCTTGCAGAGACTATAAGACGTCTTAGAATGGCTCCATGTATCTATACCATAATGGGTCAACAGGGACCTGCTTTGCAAATAGATGACTTTTTTGATGTTGCAAAAGAACAGCTTTCTTCTTCTAAACTCAGAGGTCTTGCCGTGTTTGACGAAGACAAGTATGTTGGTTTTGTTACAAGAAGATGTTTTCTTAAAAAACCCAGGTACAGCGTAATTTTGGTTGACCACAACGAGCCTGAGCAAAGCATAAGAGGAATTGAGACTGCTGAGATAAAAGAGATAATTGACCACCACCGGCTTGATGCTCCAAAGACAGACCTTCCTATTTTCATTGATTCAGAGCCTCTTGGAAGTACATGCACGATTATTTATCAGCTGTATTTAAGAAATAATGTTGTGCCGGACAAACTTACATCAAAAGTTCTTTTGGCAGGAATTTTGACAGACACTATTATTCTCAGGAGCCCAACAACAACCGGTATTGATATTTGGTCGGCAGAGCGTCTTGCTCCAATGAGCGGTGTGGAAAATCTTGAAGAGTTTGGAAGATCTCTTTTCACAAATGTTGGAAGTCTTGCCACAAGAGAGCCAGAGACTGTGATTTCCAGCGATTTCAAGACTTATAAAGAAGGCAATATTTCTCTTGGAATAGGCCAATGCGAAGTACAAACTTTACAGGATGTAAAAGAGTATAAAGACCGTTATCTTGAGGCCTTGGAAAAGATAAAGCGTCTTAATCACCTTGACTGGGTCATGCTCATGATAACAGATGTTCTCAAAGGCCAAAGCCTGTTGCTTTCAACAGATTATTATGCGCTTGAGAGTAAGTTCTCTTATGAAAAACTCTTTGACCATGTCTATGATATCCAAGATACGCTTTCAAGAAAGAAACAACTCTTGCCTGAGCTTATTCACATTATCAACAATTGAGTTCTTGACGGTGGGCTTTTGATTGTGGGTTGAAAAATCCACACGGCCCCATAGGGCCTCCGCATGCCTTTTCAACAACGGCAATAAAGCTTATTTTGCATGTTTTTGACAGGGGTTATATTTTCTTCTACATAACGGATATAAGAGTATAACAGTATTCAAGATTGACAAAAAAATGTAGGGTTAACACGTATTGGAGGAACTTAGTAGATGAAAATTCAAAAACGTGTTTCCATTGATTGTGTACAAGCTCTTGAAAATGCTCTTGTTGGAGTAAGAAAAGCTCAAAAAGAGTATTCTACATACACTCAAGAGCAAGTTGATAAAATCTTTTTAGCTGCTGCAATAGCTGCAAACCAAGCCAGAATTCCACTTGCCAAGATGGCTGTTGAAGAAACCGGCATGGGTGTTGTTGAAGATAAAGTCATAAAGAACAATTATGCAGCAGAGCATATCTACAATGCTTATAGAAATACAAAAACCTGTGGAGTTATTGAAGAAGACAAGGCCTACGGAATGAAGAAGATAGCTGAGCCTGTTGGTGTAATTGCAGCAGTCATTCCTACTACAAACCCAACTTCTACTGCTATTTTCAAATGTCTTTTAGCTCTTAAAACAAGAAATGCAATTGTCATAAGCCCACACCCGCGGGCAAAAAACAGCACAATAGCTGCTGCAAAAATTGTTCTTGATGCAGCCGTAAAAGCAGGAGCTCCGGAAGGCATTATTGACTGGATAGATGTTCCAAATTTGGATTTAACCAACCTTGTAATGAAAGACTGCGACCTCATTTTGGCAACCGGCGGTCCCGGAATGGTAAAAGCTGCATATTCATCCGGCAAGCCAGCTGTTGGTGTTGGTCCGGGCAATACTCCTGCTGTTATAGATGAAAGTGCAAATATTGTTCTTGCAGTGAGCTCCATCATTCATTCCAAGACGTTTGACAATGGAATGATTTGTGCATCAGAGCAATCTGTAATTGTTCATAAAAAGGTTTATGAAGCTGTAAAAAAAGAATTCAAATTAAGAGGCTGTCATTTCTTAAATGCTCAAGAGCTAGATAAAGTGAGAAAGACAATTCTCATCAACGGCTCTCTTAATTCCAGAATTGTTGGACAGCCGGCTTCAAAAATAGCAGAGCTTTCCGGGTTTGAAGTTCCAAGTTCTACAAAAATTCTCATTGGTGAAGTTGAAAGCGTAGACCTTTCTGAAGAATTTGCTCATGAAAAACTTTCTCCTGTACTTGCAATGTACAAGGCAAAAGATTTCGATGATGCTGTTGATAAAGCAGAGCGTTTGATCTCCGACGGCGGATACGGACATACGTCATCGGTCTATTTGGATGTTGTTTCTCAAAGTGAAAAACTTGCCAAGTTTGAAGCTTGTATGAAAACGTGTCGCGTACTTGTAAATACTCCTTCTTCTCAAGGTGGAATTGGTGATTTGTACAATTTCAAGCTGACTCCGTCTCTTACTTTGGGCTGTGGCTCGTGGGGAGGAAACAGCGTGAGTGAAAATGTTGGCGTGAAGCACCTTTTGAACATTAAGACTGTTGCGGAGAGAAGAGAGAATATGTTGTGGTTCAGAGCACCTGAAAAAGTTTATATAAAGAAAGGATGTCTTCCTGTTGCACTTGACGAGTTAAAGAATGTCATGGGCAAAAAGAGAGCATTTATTGTAACTGACAGTTTCTTGTACAAGAATGGATACACCAAACCAATTGATGCCAAGCTGGATGAAATGGGCATTGTGCATGAGACTTTCTTTGATGTCGAGCCAGATCCCACCCTCTCATGCGCTAAAAAGGGGGCAGCTCTCATGACAGCTTTCCAGCCCGATTGCATTATTGCTCTTGGCGGTGGTTCTGCCATGGATGCCGGCAAGATTATGTGGGTTCTTTATGAACACCCGGAAGTGGATTTCATGGATATGGCCATGCGCTTCATTGATATTAGAAAGAGAGTTTATACTTTCCCAAAAATGGGTGAAAAAGCATATTTTATTGCTGTTTCTACTTCTGCAGGAACCGGAAGCGAAGTCACGCCGTTTGCTGTTATCACTGACGAGAAGTCCGGGGTCAAATACCCTCTTGCCGACTACCAACTTCTTCCTAACATGGCAATCATTGATACAGATTTGCACATGACAGCTCCAAGAGGACTTACAGCCGCATCCGGCATTGACGCTGTAACGCATGCTTTGGAAGCTTACGCTTCTGTTATGGCAACCGATTATACTAATTCCCTTGCACTCCAGGCTCTTAAAGTCATTTTCAAATATTTGCCACGTGCTTATGACAACGGACTTACAGACATTGAAGCCAGAGAAAAAATGGCAAATGCTGCAACAATGGCAGGTATGGCTTTTGCAAATGCTTTCCTTGGTGTATGCCACTCCATGGCACACAAGCTTGGTGCTTTCCACCATCTTCCACATGGAATTGCAAATGCTTTGATGATTGAAGAAGTTCTTAGATTCAATGCATCTGAAGCTCCTTCAAAAATGGGTACTTTCTCTCAATATGACCACCCTCATACTCTTGAGCGTTATGCTACAATTGCAACAGAGCTTGGTCTTGGCGGGAAAAATGATGAAGAAAAACTTGAAAATCTAATCAAAGCAGTAAATGATTTGAAAAAGAGAGTTGGCATTAAAGCTACTATTAGAGATTATGGCATTGACGAGCAGGACTTCCTTGCAAGACTTGATGACATGACAGAGCAGGCTTTTGATGACCAATGCACCGGTGCAAACCCAAGATATCCGCTTATGAGTGAGATTAAGAGAATGTATCTTAATGCCTATTATGGCGTACATGACGGCATTCAACATTCAGGCAGTACTAAACAGGGAGGCTCTAAATGAAGTTGGACAATGTAATTGCAACAAGAAAAAACAAAACTATCTATAGAGATGGCGCTTTGTGTTACAAAGTCTTTGATAAAAGCTTTTCCAAAGCCGATATTTTTAACGAGGCTCTGAATCAGGCACGTGTAGAAGAAACGTGGCTCCATGTTCCTAAAATTCACGAAGTTACTATGCTTGAAGATGGCCGTTGGGCAATTGTTTATGACTACATAGAAGGTAAAACTCTCTCTCAGCTCATTGAAAAAAACCCGTCTAAAAAAGATGAGTACTTGAATGAGTTTGTAGATTTGCAAATTAGCATGCATGCTCTAAAATGCCCTCTCTTGAATAAACTCAGAGACAAAATGGAAAGAAAAATTTCTGAAACATCGCTTTCTGCTACTGTCAAATATGAGCTCAACACAAGGCTAAAAGCAATGCCAAAGCATGTAAAACTGTGTCATGGAGATTTTAATTTTTCCAACATTATCATTACTCCTGAGGGCAGGCCTTACATAATTGACTGGTCACATGCTACGCAGGGCAATGCTTCTGCCGATGTCGCACGAACATATCTCTTGTTTTGCCTTAAAGGTGATGAAAAGACAGCCAACAAGTATCTTGATTTGTTCTGCGAAAAGAGCGACACACCTAAGCAATATGTCCAAAAGTGGATGCCAATTGTAGCAGCATCCCAAAGTGTGAAAGGTAACGAGGATGAGCGCGAATTTTTGTATCGCTGGGCCGATGTTGTTGAATATCAGTAAACATTTTGTTATATCTTAGGTACTATGTTGTTACCGTTTTTTTATTTCTTTTATTTGAATCCAATTCTTATTGCAGCGGCGGTTATTCCCGCCGTTGTTTTGCTTGTAAAAGTCTATAGAGCTGACAGTATTGAAAAAGAATCCCCGGCCCTTTTGTGGAATCTTGTTCTTCGCGGTATTCTTGCAACTGTTTTTGCAATGATAACAGAGACTTTTGGAGAACTTGCGCTCTCAAGCCTCGTCCAAGAAGGCACTGTTCTCTATAACTTTCTTTTGTATTTCATCGTTGTTGCCGTGTCAGAAGAAGGCTTCAAGTACCTTCTTATGAAAACCCGCACATGGAACAGCCCTGAGTTTAACTTCCAGTTTGACGGCATCGTTTATGCTGTTTTTGTTTCTTTAGGTTTTGCTCTGTGGGAAAACATAAGTTACGTTCTCATGTACGGTTTTGGTACAGCAATAATCCGTGCTGTAACAGCTGTTCCGGGTCATGCCTGTTTTGGTGTGTTCATGGGTGCATGGTACGGTCTTGCCAAGAAATATGACAGCTACGGGCTTACCTCGCAGTCAAAAACCTGTAGAGTTGTGGCTCTTTTAAGCTCAATAGTCCTACATGGTTGCTACGATTTTACAGCTTCCATAGAAAACCAAAACTATGCATGGATATTTGTTGTATTTGTTATAGCTATGTTCATTGTGGCTTTCAGGCTTGTGAGACAGCTTTCAAGTCATGATCACTACGTGGGAAAATTCCACTGGTAGTAAGTTTTTGTAAAAAAGTCTTCACCAAGGTGCATTTTGCAAAAATCCCATGAAAATCCCATGTAAATCACATGAAAACCCCATGTAAATCTCATAGAAAGCCCATAAAAAGCTCGTAGAAAGCTTTATTTTGCAGTAAGTCCGGCAAAAACGCACACATTTTAACAGTTCTCTTTTTGTTTCTTTCAGGTTCTTTGGCCCTCTTTTTGCCCTCTTTGAGGACTCTTTGGAGCCTGATAAATTTTTATAGCTTTTTGGTTTTTGCGGTGGTAAAATATTTATTGTCATTACGAAAGGGGAAAACCCCTTGGATTGGAGGGAAAAATGAAAAAAATTATTGTTGCACTTTTGTGTGTTCTCATGCTTTTTGCCATTGTAGGTTGCAAAAAGAGTGAAAAGGGCTCTGTCTATTGGCTTAACTTCAAGCCTGAATCAGATGCAGTTCTTCAAGAAGTTGCTAAAGCATACACAGCAGAAACCGGTGTTTCTGTAAAAGTTGTTACTGCTGCTTCCGGAACGTACAATGAAACTCTCACAGCAGAGATGGACAAAGCATCAAAACCAACTCTCTTTGTTATTGGAAACGAAGGTGCTGTAAGAAGCTGGGGCGAATATGCATATGACCTTACAGGTACAAAGATTGCCAACGAACTTAGCACAGATGCTTACAATCTTTATGATGAAAACGGCAAACTTTGCTCTATTGGTTACTGTTATGAATGCTTTGGAATTATTGTAAACAAAGAGCTCTTGGCTAAAGCCGGTTACAGTGTAGACCAAATCAAAGATTTTGCATCACTTAAGGCTATTGCAGAAGACATCCACAAGAGAGCCGGTGAACTTGGATTTGATGCATTCACATCTTCCGGAATGGACGGTTCTTCTTCATGGAGATTCTCAGGCCACCTTGCAAACGTAGCTCTTTACTATGAAGCACGAGACAATGGCTGGACAGCAGGTCCTCAACCGGCAAAGATTTCAGGCACTTATCTTGATAACTTCAAAAATCTTTGGGACCTTTACATTAACAATTCTTCTTATGCTCCAAATTCTCTTGCAACCGGCGGTTATGATGCAGAGAACGAGTTTGGTACAAAGAAAGCTGTATTCTATCAGAACGGAAACTGGGAATATGATGCTCTTGTAAACAAGTATGGTCTTGACCCTGCAAACCTTACAATGATTCCTTTCTACAGCGGGGTCGCAGGTGAGGAGAAAGCCGGTCTTAACTGTGGAACAGAAGGTTGCTGGGCTGTCAACGCAAAAGCTTCACAGGCCGATATTGATGCTACAATTGACTTTATGTACTGGATGGTTACTTCAGAAACAGGAACAAAACTTCTTGCTCAAACATTTGGAGCTATCCCTTACAAGAAAGCTGCTGCATCCGGTAACGTATTCTTGGATGCTGCAAATGAATACAACAAGAAAGGCAATTATGTCATGACTTGGGCATTCAATTATACTCCGGCTGTTGATGACTGGAGAGCCGGTGTTGTTTCTGCTATGAACCAGTATGACAATGCTCCTTCTGCAGAGACTTGGAAACTTGTTGAGACTGCATTCGTTCAGGGATGGGCAACTCAATATGCCAAAGAGCATTAATTAGAGGTTTTTGCAAAACATCATTAGTGTTTTTATTTTCCTGGCGGGGCTTTTTACCGGCTCCGCCATGTTTTTAAGTGTGAAAAGGAGACCCTGAGTACATGACAACGAAAAAAAGAGTGTCCCGCAGTCAAGGGAGAGGACTTAGATCATCTCTTATCAAAAAGCCTATCAAGCGTTGGTTTCCTTTATTTATGGGGCCTACCATCTTGGCTTTTGCAATAGGTTTTGTTTGGCCTTTTATTCAAGGCATTTATCTTTCATTTTGTAATTTTAGAATTACTTCTGATGCTAAATTTGTTGGATTTGAAAATTACATTAAGGCTTTTCACGATGTCTCATTCTTGCGTGCATTTTGGTATACAGCGCTTTATACTGTGGTATCGGTCTTAATTATCAATATTCTTGCTTTTGCAATTGCGCTGGCCCTGACCCAAAAGATTAAGGGCAGTAATTTGTTCAGAACTGTATTTTTCATGCCAAATTTGATTGGCGGTATTGTCCTTGGGCATATATGGTCCATGATTTTTGACGGCATCCTTTCCAAATACAATACTTCTATTTTGCTTGAAACCAAGTATGGCTTTTGGGGGCTGGTTATTCTCATGTGCTGGCAACAAATAGGGTATATGATGATAATTTACATTGCCGGTTTGCAGGCAATTCCGGAAGATATTATTGAGGCTGCAAAAATTGACGGTGCAAACAGGTGGCAAACTTTGGTAAATATAACAATTCCAAATGTTATGTCGTCTATAACAATTTGTACGTTCCTGACGCTTTCAAACGGTTTTAAGCTGTTTGACCAAAACTTGGCTCTTACAGACGGGCAACCGTTTATTTTCATGGCGGACGGCACACCTATCAAGACAACTGAAATGCTTGCTCTTAATATATATTCGACTTTTTACGGTTCAAATACGGCTGCAAAGGGCACTGCTCAGGCAAAAGCTGTCATTTTCTTCCTTTTTGTTGCTGCCATTGGTTTGTTGCAACTTAAGTTCACAAGAGAAAAGGAGGTTCAGCAATGAAAAAAGGGATAAAAGGGCTTTTTGGTGAAAAAATAAGAAAGACAATTCTTACTGTTTTTTTTGCTTTGCTGTCTCTTCTTTGGACATTTCCTGTTGTTCTTGTCCTCTTTAATTCTTTTAAGATAAATACTTTTGTCAAAACTAATACTTTTGCATTGCCACTTGGTGAAATGTGGGCCGGGGTTTCCAACTTTGTTAAAGGAATGACGTTTGGAAATTACGATTACATGAGAGCTGTCTTTTATTCGTTTTTCATTACAATTGTGTCCACTGCCATTATTTTGCTGTTTACAAGTATGAGTGCCTGGTACATTTCAAGAATTGACTCTCTCATTTCCCGCATTGTTTACTATTTATGCGTGTTCAGCATGGTTGTTCCTTTCCAAATGGTTATGTTTACGCTTTCAAGGACTGCTGACACATTAAAACTTAATACTCCATACACAATTCCCGTGGTCTATCTTGGCTTTGGTGCAGGTCTTGCAATTTTCATGTTTGCAGGATTTATGAAAACAATTCCCCTTGAGATGGAAGAAGCTGCCGCCATTGATGGTTGTGGTCCTGTGCGTACTTTCTTTCAAGTAGTTTTGCCGGTTTTGAAACCCACTTTGATTTCTGTTGCAATTCTTGAGATTATGTGGGTGTGGAATGACTATCTTTTGCCTTATCTTGTTCTTGATAAAGCAGAATACAGGACTATTCCAATTCATATTCAATATCTTAAAGGCAGTTATGGCGCTGTAGACCTTGGCGCTACCATGGCTATGGTATTTATGGGAATTGTCCCCGTAATTATTTTCTATCTCTGTTGTCAAAAGTACATCATAAAAGGCGTTGCCGCCGGAGCTGTCAAAGGCTAAAGTTTTGGTCTCCATGCATGTATGCTAACGGCCCAAAGGCTACCTCTTTGTTACCAACGTAGTAAAGAATGATAATAATTCCCCTCATCTTTCCCAAGGTAAATTCCCAAAGG
>CAVGEF010000065.1:0-2074 GCA_963628205.1 Bacteroidaceae bacterium | reverse complement strand
CTCCATGTGTATGAAAAAAATACTTCTCACTTAGAAACTGCTTTCCCACCCTTTTAGAACAAGAGGAAGTCAGGTTCAATTCCTATTGCATTGAGTATACCCCCCCCCCCAGCAAAAATGCAAGACGGGACATAAACTACCCCCATGGGGTATTTTAGGGTAGACTTTTTAAGATGCTTTTTTTATCATCAAGCACATGAAGAAAACCTTTGCTATTTTGATACGTTTCTTGTTGTTGCTTGCAGTATATGGGGGGGGGTATCCTCCAACCTTAGTTCATTCATAATTCCAATAGCGAAAAATGACTTCTACAATGACACATATACACTTTATTCGCTTTTAGGCTTGGCTGTGCCATCGTACTCACAACCATGGACAGGAAGTGAAGCAAAAATAATTCTCTCAAAAGCAGAAAAACTTGCACAAGAAAACACGTTCACGCAAAATCTCTTTTCTTCTCTTGAAGCAAGACTGGAAAGCTATAGCCCAAAATCCACAATAGCAGAAGACTTCAACTATAAAATTGGAGTTACAGCCTCTCCTGAAATATATTTGCATACAAATAGCCAAGACTATGTAAATGACACAGACTGGTTTTATAATTTTGACAAAAGGCAAAAATTGCTGAATTTGGAATTGGAATTCAGTGTTAAAGATTTTTTCTATACGTACTCTGAACTCTCATTCACAAAAAGCCGGTACTCTTGGGACGGAACAGAGCTTTACAGCCATGAGACCAATTTCGCTTCTGGTATTGGAGCTATCGTTGACTCTTATGAAAATGTCAAGAAAAAATACATGGAAGAAAATGGCATAAACAATGAAGAAGACTTGCCTGCAAATTGGGATTTAGAGTACAGGTATTCTCCTCATGTCGTTAAGTCAAGCACAAGTTTTTCTTCCATATACAACGACAATACTCCATTTTGGAGTTTATGGAATGTTGCTGCAAATTTCCCTACACGCGCATTTGTTTCATTTGGAGGGTCTAACTGGAACTTTCTTTTTGGCAGAGACAGGCTAAACTGGGGAAGAAGCATCATTGGCTCTTTTATAATAGACAAACATGTGAGTTACCATGATTTTGCAAGACTTTCCATATATACCAGTGCTTTCAAATACGAATGGAACAATTTGTTTCTTGAAACACAACCTTATGTATCTGAAGAAGACAAGAAAGGACCTGAGGATATAAAAATATTCATGAACCATAGACTGGAATTTAATCCTCTCAACTGGCTGAGTTTTGTATTGACAGAGTCAATAATGTATCGCAGTCAGGTTTTAGAAATACAAAATCTTAATCCTGCATTTATTTATCATCAGCTTAACAACAGAGACCTCTTCAACTCTATTGCCTCTTTGGAGCTCTATGTAACACCTCTTAAAGGATGGGACCTTTACTGGCATTTTGGACTTGACAATGCAACTATTCCGGGAGAAGGAGACAGCCAGTCTAATGCTATTGGCACCCTTTTAGGCTCTTCGTATAGCTTTGCGCTGGGACGTGGCTACATAAAAGCAACAGCAGAAGGCTCTTTCACAACACCAATGATGTACAGGCGTGACGGCGTAGACTTTCTTATGTTGCAAAGAGATTATACTTTCATATACCAAGGCTCAGGAACAATAAAGCTCAACTACATTGGATTTCCTTATGGCTCTGATGCCACTGTTGGCAAACTCCAAATTGAGTACAATATCCCGCAAGTAATTTATATAGCTTTGGGTTCTGAATTTCTCCGTAAGGGAGAAATAACAATGTTCCATTCTCACAATATTGATGGTAACAACAACGAAAAAGCCAACATCAAAGGAAACACTCCTTACGGAGACATAACCACATATCAAATCACTCTTTCTGCAGAAGCAAAATATTATGTACCACAACTTGTAAAAAGCATTGATATCTCTATATTTGGAAATCTTGCATACCTCTCACGCTGGACACACGACAAGAGCACAGGAGATACAACAAAAGCCAAGGGCGATATTCAATTCTCATTTGGATTTTCTTTGGAGATTTAAGATGCTGTGCAGTGCAAAACAAGACACTGCACAGCTAAGTGTGCGC
>CAVGEF010000064.1:10830-12758 GCA_963628205.1 Bacteroidaceae bacterium | reverse complement strand
GTGGTGGGACAGCGAATTAGAAACAATAAGAAGTAAAGAAAAAAGAGGAACAATTAAAGCGCTGCCTCTTATGATAGGAAGCATTATAGCTTGTGGGGCAGCTATATGGCTCTTAGTAGTTATGATTATTGCATTGTGTGGGGGCTTCTCTCTAATTGCATTGATTACTTTCACTGTTATGCTAATAATACCGGGCCTTTTAGTGTCATTAGGAGCCTTCTTGTTCAACATGGCGTTTGATGTAAAAGATTCTTCAATCCACTATACAAGTTTTGAAGAGGCAAAAAAAGACGAACTTGAACCCATAGACAAGAAAATAGAAGAAATCAAACATTCTATAGAAAGAAAACCTTTTTGAATGTTATCTAAACTAATCTAAACTGCATGTTTTGTAATAAAAAGACGTAGAGCCTTTTACAAAGGCCCCAGTATATTAATTTGCATCTTTCACAGATGCATTAATCTCAATGACATTTGCATTTTTTGCAAGTTTAAGAAGTCTGAAAGCCCAAATGATTATTCCTACACCGGAGACAATTACAACAATGCCTACAATAACAGCAAATGTTGTAAGAACTGCAGTTGGTTTTGCAAACAGGATAATGGCAACTAAAAGGCTTACAATGGCCTCAGCATAAAAGTGGCCGGTAGGAATACCGGGAATAAATGAACGTGCCATTGCTGCATTCTGAAAAGAAACGACAGCAGAAAAAACCAAACATATTGCAAAAGAGTAAACAAGAATTGTCATTGCTGTTTCTGCTACAAAAATAGGAACCAAAATTGCAGCAAGACCTATTAATGTAGATACCAGACCTTTAACAATTGCCAACGTTTTTGTTGTAGAGGCAAAATGCCAACGTCTTACACTAAAAAGCGTATAAATACCATCACAAAGGGTTCCAAGGCCGGATGCAATCATCATAATCTTAATAAAAGATTCTGAATGCATAACGATAAGAACTCCAAGTCCTATAACAAGAACACCAATTAAAAGCATTACTGCAAATTTTGATTTATAACCTTTAAGTGCCATATTCACCCTCCATAATCAAAAAACATTTTTCAAAAACTTTTCAAGTAATGTTAATCTACTCAACAATTGAGTAAGTTTCAACTTCAAATATCAAAAGACTGTTTGGCTCTATTGGCCCGCTACTGTATTCCCCATATCCAAGATTTGGATGTATGTAGAAAATATAATGAGAGCCAAGAGGCATTAGCTGACAGCCCTCTGAAAAGCCTGCAATGACATTTGTAAGAGCAAATGAAGAATGCTCTCCTCTTTCATATGAGGAATCTACAACTGTTCCGTCAAGAAGAGTCAACTCGTAATCAAGCTCAACGGTATCGGTCTCTTTTGGTTGTTTGCCTTTGCCTTTTGAGATTATCTTGTACTGTAAACCGCTGTCTGTGGTATAAACATCTTTGTTCTTTGCGTTGGATGTCAAAAAATCCTGAGCTTCTTTGAGGTTAGAAGAGGCAAGAGACGCCAGTTTTGCTTTGTATTCAGCGACATAATCATTGAGTATTTGTGTCATTTCCTCTTCTGTATAAAGAGGCGTTTTTGACGCATAATCCTCGTCTCCCAAGAAAGCAAATTCATCTATCATGTCAGGATAAAGCTGATACTTGTAGTAGTAATAGTAAGAGCCGGCATAATAGCCTACTACATAACTGAATTTCTCGATAAGAGTCTGTGGCTCTGTTGTGATTGAAGAATTTTCAGCAAAGACACAAGATAAGGCCATCATTATAACTAGAAAAACAAGTAGCATTTTTTTCATAAAAGTCGCATATCCTCCTTTTCTTCCAATGTATATTTACAAGTTTTCTGCAAAATTGCATTTTTTAAGTCATTGTGGGGCAAAGTGCCTTGGAACAAAGAACTTTGAGACAAGGTTCCGGGGCGTAATGCGTCTTGGTAC
>CAVGEF010000064.1:9388-10820 GCA_963628205.1 Bacteroidaceae bacterium | reverse complement strand
CTCTTCTTGGTACAACATTTCTTGATACAAATCTCCCTGCACGGCACCAAGCTCTTTCATGCGGGCCTCCAAGGCTTTCAAAAAAGTATTTTTGTCAGCAAATGCTCGTGGAGAAGCAAGCCTGTGCGAAGGTGTTTCACATAAAAGTCTTTCTATGACAATATTTGGGGAAATATGGCGCAAAATATAAATTGTTTGTGCAATATGGCGTGTCATACACGGTGTTGTTACTTCACCTTGTAAATACAAGTCATAAAGAGATGTACCGGAAGCAACATTAAGGTTGTGTATTTTTATTGCATTGGGTTTTACTTCATTTATTACATCTATTGTCTTATCAAGCTCTTCTTTTTTCTCTCCCGGAAAACCTGTCAAAATATGAACACACAATTCTAAATTGTGCTCTTTTACTTTTTTGCAAGCATCTTTGAAACACTTAACATCATGGCCACGGTGCATTTTACTCAAAATTTCATCACTTCCGCTTTGAAGTCCCAACTCAACACAAACAGGACCATATTGTTCATTGTAAGAAGAAAGAAGCTTAAGTTTCTCATCATCTATACAGTCAGGTCTTGTAGAAACAATAAAACCTTCCCACTTGTGACGTGCCAAAACACAATCATATATTTCTTTTAGTTTTTCAACAGGCGCAAAAGTATTGGAAAAAGACTGCAAATAAAGCGCAAAATGCTCTACTTTATAACGCTCTTCCAAAAAGCGCCTTCCTCGTTCTATTTGGTTTTGGATTTCTTTTTGTTTTTGAATATTTTGGTTTTCTGTATCACTTTTGCAGCCGGTCTTTTTATCAATACTTTCTTCAAAACTACTGTCATGACGGTAAATGCTTTCCTGTATTCTAAGATATGCTGCCCTGGCACCTTGACTGTCACAATAAATGCAACCGCCGGTACCTTTTTCTCCGCATCTGTTTGGACACGAAAACCCTGCATCAACGCCAACGCGGAAAACTTTATGACCAAAGCGCTCAACAAGACTTGAAGAATACGATTTATACAAAGAAGACACAGCACCCACCAAACTAACTTAAAACAGACTCCAAAATCCATCTGTTGCCATTTACAAAAGATTTGAAATCCATTTCTTTTTTTGCAGGAAGCTGTAGCGCATTGACCCAAAGAATACCGTCACTGCAAGAAATCCCAATCCCTCTGTCTTTTCTAAATCCTACAACTTGCCCAAGTTTTGGAAGCTCCTCTTTATTGCAAGATTCTTCTTTTTTATAAGCCAATTCCTCTGTCCCATCCTTTTCCAAAGTACTATTTGCAATATCTTGGAAATTTCCCCAAACACTTGTAATAAAGATTTCACGGTCGCCTGCCATTGCATATGCTTTGGGCCACGGATAAGACGCACGAACCAAACAATGAAGCTCTCGTACTGTTTTAGAAAAATCCAGTTTGCCGTCATT
>CAVGEF010000064.1:5832-9378 GCA_963628205.1 Bacteroidaceae bacterium | reverse complement strand
CAATATGATGGCCCACTTTCCTGTTTATGGGGCAAAATTTCACCACATAGTGCCTGTTTTAGGACATGAGGAACAAACTCAGAGGCCTTTTGAGAAACAATGTTTGTCAAAGAAGAAGTATTTTCTGTTCCGTCCAAAGCAAATTGTGTTTTTCCCCAAATGTCGCCCTCGTCCATCTTATCTCCAATTGTCTGAACACAAATTGTTGCATTTGAAAGACCATGTAATATAGTGGCTTGAATTGGAGACGGCCCTCTGAAACAGGGAAGATCAGACGGGTGTACATTAAATGTTCCTTTTGAAAAAAGAGATAAAAACATGGGTCCAAAGATTTTGCCAAAGGCAAAAGAAACAAGAACATTGGCTTTTAATTCTTTGACAGCTTCACGGGCCAAAGTTCTTAAAGAGTCAAATTGAAGTACAGGAAGTCCCAATTCCAATGCTGTAGTCTTTACAGGAGACGGGCATAGCTTAGATGAACGACCTGCACTTTTATCACAAGAAGTTAAAACTCCTACTACATTAAAAGAAGAAAAGAGGGCTTTTAGCAAAGGTACAGCTATTTGAGGTGTTCCTGCAAAGAGTATTCTTATGTCGTTCAGACTGTCAGGTGGGCTACCTCCGGCAGGGCTTTTTGAACTATTGGCTAAGCTTTTTTCATATACTTCTTTTGTGAAAGACAAATCTTTACTTCCTTTTTCTTTTGGAGTTGAATCTTTTATTGTAAAGATGAAGAACTTTTTCCCGTTCTTCTTCACTTAAACGGTCAATGAACAGTTTCCCGTCAAGATGGTCATTTTCATGCTGAATAACACGAGCAAGAAGCCCGGAGGCATCAAGCGTAAAAGCATGGCCTTTTTCATTTTGGGCACAAATTCTAACTCGTGAAGGGCGAATTACATTGTGGTACACGCCCGGGATACTCAAACAACCCTCTTCATAAGGACAAGTATCGACAGAAGTTTCTATAATTTGAGGATTAATAAAGACTTTTTTTGTACCATCGCTGAGAGATACAACAAAAATCCTTTTATCTACGCCAACTTGCGGACCTGCAAGACCAACGCCATTGGCCTCTTCCAATGTATCAAACATAGCATCAATCAAAAGCCCTAATGCATCGTCAAAAACCGTTACATTATCACATTTTGTTCTAAGTACTTCATCGCCTATTTTGTATATATCCAACATGGCTAAAATGATACTCAAAGCAGGTCGACAGGGTCAACATCAATCTCCAGCACAATGCCGGACGGAACTGAAATATGAGACAAAACATTTTCCAAAAGAGACAGCATGTCACCGGGTTTCTTGGAGCGCAAAAGCACTTGAAAGCGATAATTTGCTCTGATTTTTTCTATTGGACATTCGTTTGCGCCATAAACTTGAACATCAAAACCAAAAGAAAGGACCTTTTTTGAAAGCTCGTTTGCCAAAAGAGAAGCAAAAGAATGTGCTACGGGGGCTTTTGGAGAGCGTATTACAAGATTTATCATCCTGGAGAACGGAGGAAATCCCAAATCTTTGCGCAGTTGCAATTCTTTGTCAAAAAAAGCTTCAACTTCACCGCTTGAGGCCATAGCTATTGCAGGATTGTCTTTCATTCTGGTTTGAACGACAACCCTTCCGTTGGAATCAGCTCTCCCGGAGCGACCGGAAACCTGAACCAAGAGGTCAAACGTGCGCTCTTCTGCTCTAAAGTCAGGTATTAAAAGACCGCTGTCTGCAAGAACAATTCCAACAAGCTGAACATTTGGAAAATTGAGCCCTTTGGCTACCATTTGTGTTCCAATGAGAATGTCTAAAGAGCCTTTTCTAAATTCATCCAAAGTATGCCTTATTATTGTTCTGTCTTTAGAAACAATATCTGTATCAAGTCGTGCTGTTTTATATTGCGGAAAAAGACGCTGTACTTCCTGTTCAACCTGCTCTGTTCCAAAACCTGAGTACATGACATCTAAAGAACCGCAAACAGGACATTCTTTTGTGGGCTTTTGTGAATAACCGCAATAATGGCATTTTAGGATTCCGTTTCTTTTGTGATATGTCATAGATACATCACAATGGGGACATTTGAGCTCGTATCCGCAATTTCTGCAATGAAAATAATAGCTGTAGCCACGTCTGTTTAAGAACAAAATAACCTGCTTGCCGTCTGAAAGCGTCTTTGACATTTCCATTTGCAACTTTTGGCCCAAGATGCCTTCTTCTTTAGACATGTCAGCAATTACAACATGTGGCATACTACCGCCACCCACACGTTTGGTTAAATCTATTCTTCTCATTTTGGAAGAGTCTTTCATAAGATACCAAGCTTCCAAACTTGGTGTTGCACTTCCCATAAGAAGTTTTCCATTACAATTGGAAACGCGCTTTTGTGCAACTTGGCGGGCATGATAACGAGGGTCGTTTCCGCTCTTGTAAGAATTCTCATGCTCTTCATCAATGATTATCATACCAAGGTTTTCGCATGGCGCAAAAACAGCACTTCTTGCACCAATGACAAGAGAAACTTCTCCCCTTTTGATACGTCTCCACTGTGTTATGCGTTGAGAGTCTGTAAGACCTGAATGAAGTATTGCAACATTATTTTTGAACCTTTGCATGACTTGTATTGCGAGTTGGTGTGTTAGAGTTATCTCAGGAACAAGGTATATAACTTGTTTTCCGCTTTCAATTGTGCGCTCTGCACATTGCAAAAAGACCTCTGTTTTACCGCTTCCTGTTACTCCAAAAACGTAAAAAAGGCCCTCTTTGGAGCTCATTACAGTCTCTACTGCTTTTTTTTGCTCACCTGTCAACGAAACTTCTTTGCGTGGTAGTAATTCTTCAAAATCAAAAGCTCCAAATGAAGAATCTCTTTTACCGCCGGGTATCATTACAGAGAGAATTTCACCCCGGTTTGAAAAATAAAATCTCTCCATCCAAAGAGCCAATTCGTACTCTGTTTTTCCAAATAAGGGCTCCTTATCAATAGCCCGTTTTATGGATTTAACAGTAAAATTTGCGCTGGGTTGCTTGTTTAGAACATCAACTACATAGCCTTGAACTACACGCCTGGCAAAAGGAACCATTACTCTTATTCCGGTAGATATGCTCATTTTTTCATCGTCAAAACTATAAGTAAATTCTTGTTTAAGAGGCACAGGAACAACAACTTGTGCGTACTGTATCATGTTGTGACAATACTCCCTGCAATACCAAGATAACGTGCAAGTTTTTTCAAATCTTCCCATACAGGTCGTTTGAGAGAAAGGTCCCTGAGAACTGCTGCCGGGTGATAAGTACAAAGCATTGGAATTCCGTCATAGAAGAAAAATCTTCCATGTAACGATGTCATTGTTGCATCTTGCATTTGAGTCATAAGAGTAGATGCCGGCTTTCCAAGACACAGTATTGCCTGTGGTTGTATGAGCGCAATTTGCTGTCTTAAAAATGGAAGGCATGCTGTTTTTTCTTCAAGTAGCGGGTCGCGGTTTTGAGGAGGTCTGCATTTAACAATATTTGTAATAAAAACATTGGTATTGCGGTCAAGCTCTATTGCAT
>CAVGEF010000064.1:0-5822 GCA_963628205.1 Bacteroidaceae bacterium | reverse complement strand
CTTGTCCAAAAACCGGCCTGCTTTTCCCACAAAAGGACGCCCTGTGTTGTCTTCTGTCTCGCCAGGTCCTTCTCCTATGACCATTACAATTGGGTCTTTTGCGCATCCTTCACCAAAGACTGTATTTTTTCTGGTTTTACACAAAGTGCAACGAGAACATGTAATACATTCTTTTTGCAAAGAATCAAAAGACATGTGAAGTCTGATATCATCATTGGAAAAATCTTTCTTTGAAAGTGCAGTTTGGGGCGCAGCAGAGTCAGGATATACTTTTTTTACAGCAACAGAGAAATTGGCCTGAGATGTGGGATGAGAAATATTATCAAAATCTTTTTTTATGACAGTCTCAAACTCATCGACCAAAGCGCCTACGCGACCAAGAGAATGAGCCAAAGAACGTCTTTTTTCTTCAATGCTTTCCATATTTTTCCTCAAACCACAGGTACTCATCTTCATCATAGCTTACACGCCATAAGTAAAGACCGCCAGACGGAGCTGTCTTTCCAACAAGGCGCCTGTCACAAGCCTCAAGAACCCTTTTGAACTCTATTGGAGAAAGTTCTTTTTTTGCCATATCAAGCATAGAACCCACAAGAGAGCGAACCATGTGATACAAAAAAGCATTTCCGCATATTTTATAGCACAAAACATCTTCTCCAAACATGGACTTTTGCATTGTAAAAGAAGATTCATAAATGTCTCTGTATTTACTTGGGCAAATGTCTTTTGAAGATGCAAAAGTTGTAAAATCGTGAGTCCCAATGAGTAAAGAAGCATATTCATTTAATAGTTCCAAGGAGGGAAGTTCTTTTACAAAAGTAACAAGACCATCTCTGAAAGCATCTTTGCCTTCTTTTTGAATTACAAAATACCGGTACTCTCTTGCCATTGCACTGTAACGGGCATGAAAAGAAGGAGGTGCATCCCAGCTTTTTTTAATTCTTATGCTCACAGGAAGTCTTGCATTAAGCTCAAATAAAAAAGCCTTTGCAGGAATGGAAGACTCATTGAACTCTGCATGAGCGACCTGTCCCATGGCATGAACACCACTGTCTGTTCTTCCGCTTCCGCATACTTGAACACTGTCATCTCCTAAAAAAGAAACAAGAGCCTGTCTTAGCGTTTCTTGGACAGACTTGGCATCATCCTGCGTTTGCCATCCGTTGTAAAAACGCCCGTCATAAGACAGTTCAAGAGCAACACGGCGTCTTCCATTGGGAGCTGAAAACTCAAGGGGTCTCTTCCAGTCACTTCTAGCCATTAGTTTTACCAACCGTTTCCAAAACTACCATTGCAATGGCAAGAGGCTCTTGATGAGTTATTGAAAGATGAATTGCAACACGAGGCGCATTATCAAGTGTTGTTCCACATAATACCAATGAGGGTTTCCCGTTTTTCTCTTTTTTTACATATATCTCTTTTGGAATAACTGTCTCACAAAAACCTGTACCGCAGGCCTTGGCATACGCTTCTTTAGCAGCAAAACGGGAAGCAAGAAATTGTGCTTTTATATCTTCATGAGCATTCTCAAGCATTTCATATTCTTCAAGCTCATGGGAGTTATAAACTTTTTCAAGAAAATGCCTGTCAAGCTTTTTTACTCTCTCAAGAGAAACAGCATCAAGCCCTATCCCGCTTACCACAGTCAAACCTCCTATTTTCCCGCAGAGTTTTCCAACGGGTTTTCCAAAGAAGATTTCAAAGAAAAGTAAATTTTTACCTGCATTGGATTTGTGGAAATTGAAACACTTGATGTATCAACAACACCGTTTGGGCCTTCAAGTTTTATTACAACAGGAGCTGTACTTACACCTTCATGGTCAACAAAAGAAAAATCCACGCTTACTTTCACATAATCAACATCAAGCATATATATTTGGTCCTGACTTCCTTTTATGACTAAGTCAACGCTGTCAGGAATATTGCTGTCTGCTTTGTAGCCGTCCGGCAGTGTTACTTCTAAAGGAAGTTGAACAGTTCTTGTATCTTGCAATACCAAGCCCAAAATGAAATAAGCAAAAACAGCAAGAAGAAAACAAAGGATTTTTATTTGCCAATTATAGAAAATCTTTTGAAGAAATTTATTATGCCTCATTTTTACCCTCCCCAATTGCAACAGGCTGGAAGTCCAAGTAATTAAAGAGAGACAACAACATGCCTTTTATTTCATCATGAGAAAGATCATAGTAAAGATTGCCGTTACAGGCCAGCGAAATAGCTCCGGTTTCTTCAGATACAACTATTACAACGGCATCGGACTCTTCTGACATACCCAAAGCGGCTCTGTGTCGTGTTCCAAATGAAGCGCGAATATCGGTTTGCCCTGAAAGCGGAAGATAACAGCCGGCTGCAACTATCTTTGAGCCTTGGATTATCATGGCACCGTCATGCAAAGGAGTATCGTGGTCAAAAACCGTCACAATGAGAGCTGTGGAAATGTCAGCATTCATTTTTGTTCCGCTTTCAATAATGTTTTTAATTCCAATCTTACGGGGAAATACAATCAAAGCACCCCTTTTAACCTGAACAAGACGCTGGCATGCGCTTAAAATTGTTTCTATTTGGTCCGATGACGTCTGTACGCCACCAAGTCTGAAAAACCTGGAGCGTTTTCTTGCACCGGGAGTAAATGTACGCCTGAGCTCCGGCTGATACAAAACGCACAAAAATACAACTCCGGGAATTGCAAGAATTTTCAATAGCTTGGTCAAAACATCTAAGCCAAACAAACTGCAGGTAATGTACATAACCGCATAAGATAAAACAGAGCTTATTATTTGAGCTGCTCTGTTTTGCGCAAGAGAAATGTATGTGCTGTAGAAAAATATCGTCAAAATCACTATTTGCACGGCAGCTCTAATGATTTGAGGCCAAGTTGTAGGAAACATTTTTCTATTCCTCCGTCCAATTTAATGTTCGCGAAACTGCTTTGTCCCAAGATTTAACTTTGGCATCCCGCATTTCCTGTGACATTGTAGGCTCCCATCTTTTTTCTTCTTTCCAATGGTTGGAAAGCTCATCAATACCGTTGAAAACGCCAACAGAAAGACCTGCTGCATAAGCTGCTCCAAGAGCTGTCGTCTCAATGACTTGAGGCCGTATTACGGGAATGCCTAAAATATCGGATTGAAATTTCATAAGCGGTTCACTGTTTGTAAGACCACCGTCAACTTTTAATTTCTTCATTTTAATGTGGCTGTCAGCCTCAATTGCATTGAAAATATCATTTGCCTGGAAAGCTGTTGCCTCAAGAGCTGCACGGCATATATGGTTTCTATTGCTAAAACCTGTAAGACCTGCAATAACACCACGGGCATCACTTCTCCAATACGGAGCAAAAAGTCCTGCAAAAGCAGGAACAATATAAACACCGCCGCAGTCGTCTACACTGGAAGCAAATTCATCAAGCTCTTGTGCACTGTGTACCATTTTAAGGTTATCACGTATCCACTGTACAAGAGAGCCGGCAACGGCAATTGAGCCTTCGAGGGCGTAAATTGGCGCTTCTCCCTCTTTTTTATAAGCAACAGTTGAAACAAGACCATTGTTTGAATAACAAAGTTTATCTCCTGTATTAACCAAAAGAAAGCAACCTGTACCATAAGTACACTTGCCAAGCCCCTCTGTAAAGCAAGCTTGTCCAAACAAAGCTGCCTGTTGGTCTCCCAAAATTCCACATACGGGGACCTCTCCCTGGAAAGGCCCTGATGGAGAAGTCATGCCGTATATGCGCCCTGTTGAAGGAACAATCTCAGGCAATGCTTTTTTTGGAATTCTGAAAACAGAAAGAAGCTCATCATCCCATTGAAGAGTCTTAATGTTCATTAGCATGTAGCGTGATGCATTTGTAACATCTGTTACAAAACAATGCCTGCCTGTAAGTTGCCAAGTAAGCCAAGTGTCTATTGTTCCAAAAACAGCATCGCCGTTTTCAGCTGCCTCACGCAGGCCATCTACATTATCCAAAAGCCATGCAATTTTTGATGCAGCAAAATAAGGAGAAAACAACAGCCCGCATTTTTTCTTAAGCCAAGACTCATCACAGCTCTTTTTAAGATTACTGATTAAATCAGAACCTCTTAAATCCTGCCAAACAATGGCATTGTACCAAACTTTGCCGGTTTTGGGGTTCCATGCAACAACAGTCTCTCTTTGATTTGTAATACCAATGCCGGCAATATCGCAAGCTTGGGCATCTGCTTCTCTTAAAGTTTTTACTATTGTCTCTGTTGTATTATCCCAAATCTCATAAGGATCATGCTCTACCCAACCGGGTTGTGGAAAAATTTGCTTATGCTCTATTTGGTGTGAAGCTTTTATGTTTCCGTGTTCGTCAAATAAAATAAACCTTGTACTTGTCGTTCCTTGGTCTATTGCTCCTAAATATCTCATTTTGCCTCCATGCAATCCTTATTGCTATTGCGATTATATACCAATGAAAACCTATATTGGAAGTAAAACGACATTCCTTTTGGCATCACTTTCAAAATCTTTGACAAGCGCTCTTTGTTGAACATCTTTCAGAGCCTCTTCATGAGAATTTTCAGGAGTATCTTCATGAGAATCTTCAAGCAGGTCTTTGCCACACACTGTAGTCATAACTGCATTTGAAAAACCTTCTTTGAAAATCCACTTTGCCGTTTGTTGAATATCATCCAAAGTAAGGCTTAAAAGAATTTTTC
Organism: Bacteroidaceae bacterium; assembly: GCA_963628205.1. Taxonomy (GTDB): domain Bacteria; phylum Spirochaetota; class Spirochaetia; order Sphaerochaetales; family Sphaerochaetaceae; genus UBA9732. The sequence continues at coordinate 1,140 of CAVGEF010000064.1, read as the reverse complement.
TTCTTTTTTTATAAAGAGAATGTGGCACCTTATATAAAATTTGCCTAAATGACCGGGAGCATATCATTTGCGGTGTTGGAGGTTTTATATCTCTTCCAATTATGGAAACAACAGCATATTCGACCTCTTGAGGGTTCAAATTTGAATTAAAAGACTTGAAAAATTCATCAAATGTTTCATTTATACAAGGGTCTCGATACGAAGAAAATACAAACAAATCTTCCATGGAATCCACATGACAATCCACCCCGTACGCACCATTGATATTTCTGACACGACTCCAAAGATAACCACCTGAAAGAACACAAGCCAAAAGTATTGCACTCACCAAATCTTTATCATACGCTTGAGGCCTTTTTGGAAATTTCATTGCAAGCGCATTGTAAGCCAAAGCACCGGAAATACACAAATAACGCCTGTTTCCGGCACAAAGAGTCTCTATGTCCCCTGTAAGCACAATTTTATTTGCTCCTTTTTTACAAGAGACCGATTTCTTTATCTTTCCAGTACACGAATACTTTTCAACATGTCTTAAAACAATGTCTTTACATTCACCGGGTTTCTCACATCCAATGTGAAACTTTAATGCACGTTGCACAAAAATCTTTTGATACAGTGAAATAAGAAGATTTTGTAATTCACAGGCAAAAGAGGAATCTTCTTCAATGCGCTTTTTAATTTCCTGCATGTATAACCAGCATGAAGTGCCAACTGTTATTTCACTTTCCATTGCACTGGAAGAAAAAGAACTTGAGGCATTGAGAACTGCATAAGAATTTCCACTGTAAGTATAACCACTTTCAAAATCTGTCAATAAATCAACAAGAGCAGCTTTAATGCGCTCCAAGTCAGAAAAATCAGCCTTTTGAAGAATATCAGAAGTCAAATCCAAAGCAGCTTCCAACTCGCTTTTTAAGGCTTTAGCTTTCACAATAACAAAGCTTACAGGGTTGCTTTTGATATCTCTTCCTGCAGTTGTGCTTATAAAAAACCCACCGGTTAAAAGTTTTATGAGAGTTCCTACCTGAGTATAAGAATGGTTTTGTGTTCCGCACATATTAAGAAACCTGACCAAAAGCGGTAAAAGTCTTTTTTCTTCAAGGCTTAAGCTTTTTGTATCAAATGCCATTGAGATATAAA
>CAVGEF010000063.1:0-9023 GCA_963628205.1 Bacteroidaceae bacterium | reverse complement strand
GTTTCTCAAAACCCTCTATTGAAAAGATTTTTGAAAAAGACTTTAGTGCTATTGACCTTTTAAGCTAAAAATACAGATAATGTGGCTCGTAATTACAAATAGTCCTCATTGGAGGACATAAGGAGTTCTGCAGTGCCTTGTGGAAGAAAAAGAAAAAAACATAAGATTGCTACACATAAGAGAAAGAAAAAGCTCAGAATGATGAGACATAAGAAAAAATAATCTTTCTTCATGCAATCTTAAACCGCTGGTCGCTCCAGCGGTTTTTTTGTTTATTTTCCGGCCTGTCCATTGATATAAGCGGGTTTTCCCGCAGTCAAGAGCCGCAAAAGAGCCTTGTAACCAAAAGACCAGATGCCACATAACGATAATTTCTCAATAATTTTGTTTGCATGGTTGCAAGAGGTACGTCATAATTGAAAAGAAACAAAGTATGCCCAAAAAAGCACTGCTGAAGTATTTGAAAACCAATTTAGATTGGAGGTTTATTGCATGGCTCATTTAAGTGAAGCTGCGGTTGCTAAAATCAATGAAATCTGTGCCAGATATGTTGATGAGAAAACTCCGCTGATGATGATTTTGAGCGATATTCAAAGGGAATACGGGTATATTCCACTTGAAGTCCAAGAACTGGTTTCTAAAAACACGGGAATTAGTGTTGCAGAAATTTACGGAGTAGTTTCTTTCTACTCTTTCTTCTCTCTTCAACCAAAAGGCAAGTATGTAATTGGTTGTTGCTTAGGAACAGCCTGTTATGTAAAAGGCGCTCAGCAAGTAATAGATAAGTTCTCGGAAATATTAAAGATAAAGCCGGGTGAAACAACAGAAGATGGAATGTTCACTCTTGATGCATTGCGTTGCCTGGGTGCTTGCGGAATAGCTCCTGCTGTTTCCATAAACGGCAAAGTTTATCCAAAAGTTCAAATTAGCGCTGTACCTGCAATAATTGACGAGCTTAGGGCTCTTGAGGAGAAAAACAATGATAAAATCCTTTGAAGAATTATATTCAAAACAACATGACTGCGCCGTGTGCCTTGCATCCAAATTCCAAGGTGAAGACGGCAAAAGAGCTGTCGTTCTTTGCGGAGGAACAGGATGTCTTTCATCAAACTCGGCCCAAATAAGAGAGAAATTTGAGAAACTTGTTCAGGAAAAAGGTCTTTCAAATCACATAACAGTAAACCAAGTAGGTTGTTTTGGTTTTTGCTCTCAGGGTCCTTTTGTAAAAATTTTCCCGGAAGACACTCTTTACAGAGGTGTTACAATTGATGATGTCGATGAAATTGTTGAAAAAGATTTGATTGGAAATGAAGTTGTGGAACGCCTTTTGTATGTAGATCCGGCCACGCATGAGAAAGTTGCAAAACAAGATGACATAAATTTTTACAAAAAACAACACAGAATTGCACTTGAAGAATGCGGAATGATTGACCCTGAAAACATCAACGAAGCATTGGGCGCCGGTGCATTTGCAGGCCTTGCCAAAGCATTGAAGATGGAGCGCCAAGCTGTAATTGATGAGATATTGGAATCGGGGTTGAGGGGTCGTGGAGGTGCAGGCTTTCCAACCGGCAGAAAATGGCAATTTGCTTATAATCAGCCCAATGGCGAAAAATATGTTGTATGCAATGGTGACGAAGGCGACCCGGGTGCGTTCATGGACAGGTCAATTTTGGAAGGAAATCCGCTTGCTGTCATTGAAGGCATGATGATTGCAGGTTACGCAATAGGAGCACAAAACGGATATTTCTACATTCGTGCCGAATACCCTATTGCCGTTCACAGGATTCAGCTTGCAATAAAACAGGCAGAAGAACTTGGCCTTTTGGGCGATAACATTCTTGGAACAGGCTTTTCGTTCCATGCACATATACGTTTAGGAGCAGGAGCATTCGTTTGCGGAGAAGAAACAGCCCTTTTGAACTCAATTCAAGGTCAAAGAGGCATGCCACGCCCAAGACCGCCTTTTCCTGCCGTCAAAGGACTTTGGGACTGCCCTACAATCGTCAATAACGTAGAAACTTTGGCAGTTGTCCCGTACATCTTGAGAAACAGCGCCAAAGTTTTTGCAACACTTGGAACAGCCAGCTCAAAAGGTACGAAAGTATTTGCTTTGGGAGGAAAGATTAACAACGTAGGTCTTGTTGAAGTTCCAATGGGTACAACTCTCAGAGAATTAATCTACGACATTGGAGGAGGCATTCCAAACGGCAAAAAGTTCAAAGCAATTCAAACCGGCGGTCCTTCAGGAGGATGTCTTACAGAAAAAGACCTTGATACGGAAATCGATTTTGACACTTTGCGCGAAAGAGGCTCAATGATGGGTTCAGGCGGTGCAATTGTCATGGATGAAGATAACTGTATGGTAGACGTTGCAAAATTCTATATGGAATTCATTTGCGATGAATCTTGTGGGAAATGCTCACATTGCCGTATTGGAACCAAGAGAATGCTTGAAATCCTTGAAAGAATTTGCGACGGTAAAGGTACAATGGACGATATTGAGCAACTCGATATCCTTGCTTCAACCATTCATGTTGGAGCTTTGTGTGCTCTTGGACAAACTGCAGCAAATCCTGTTCTATCAACACTTAAGAACTTTAGAAACGAATATATTGAGCATGTTAAAGAGAAAAAATGCCATGCTCATGTATGCAAAAATCTAATGATGTATGTCATAAGCCCTGATAGATGTAAAGGATGCTCGGCCTGTGCAAGGCATTGTCCTGTAGAAGCTATTGTGGGAGTGGTAAAATCCCCGTTTGCCATAGACCAGAACAAGTGCATTAAGTGTGGAATGTGTCAAAGCACATGCAGATTTGGTGCAATTGACAGAATTTGACGGAGGCAAAGGACAATGGCATTAGTAAATATCAAAATAGAAGGAAAACCTTATCAAGTAGAAGACGGCCTCACCATTTTAGAAGCAGCAAGATGGTGCGGGTACGAAATTCCAACCCTTTGTTCTTATAACCATGGAGAATGCAACAGAGGCTCATGCAGAGTGTGCCTGGTTGAAGTTGTTGGTGTCAGCAGACTCGTGGCTTCCTGTGTATACCCCGTATCAGAGGGCATGGAAGTTATTATTTCCTCTCCGCGAGCGACATCGGCAAGAAGAGCCTCCGTTGAGCTGTTACTGTCAAACCACTCGGTAAATTGTCAACAGTGTGAGAAAAACGGGCATTGTGAACTTTTGCATGCAGCTCAAATAACAGGTGCAAGAGAGAACATGTATGTTGGAGAAAAAACGCCAACCACGTATGACCATTTTAATCCGTCTATTGTAAGAGACACTTCAAAATGTATTCTTTGCGGTCGTTGCGTTGCACGTTGTCACAATGCACATGGAAACAGTGTTCTTGGATTTGAGCACCGCGGTTTTAAGACAATAGTATCACCGGCTTTCAACAGGCTCATTAAAGATTCGCCTTGTATCATGTGCGGACAGTGTGTAAACGTATGTCCTACAGGTGCTCTTGTTGAAAAAAGTGAAATTGACTTGGTAGATAAAGCCTTCCATGACGGCAAGTATGTAGTCGTACAAACAGCTCCTGCAGTAAGAGCCGCCCTTGGTGAAGAATTTGGGATGAAGATTGGAACGCCTGTAACAGGTAAAATGGTTGCAGCTTTGAGAAGACTTGGTTTTAAGAAAGTCTTTGATACTGACTATGGTGCTGATTTAACAATTATGGAAGAAGCCAACGAACTTATTGAAAGAATCAAGAATAACGGACCTCTTCCAATGATTACATCCTGTTCTCCGGGATGGATAAATTATGCAGAATACTACTACGGCCAATATCTTAATCACCTTTCAAGCTGTAAATCTCCGCATGAAATGTTTGGAGCAATACTCAAGCACTATTATGCACCAAAGATGGGCATTAAACCTGAAGACATGTTTGTTGTGTCTATCATGCCGTGTACGGCCAAGAAGTTTGAAAAAGACCGCCCGCAGTTAGTCACAGAAGGCATTAAAGACGTAGATGCTGTTCTTACGACCCGTGAACTTGGAAAACTCATACGAAGAAGCGGAATCAGATTCAAGCGTCTTCCTGACGAAGAGTTTGACAACTACATCGTTGGAGACTACACAGGTGCCGGTGTTATCTTTGGCGTAACCGGCGGTGTTATGGAAGCTGCTTTACGAACAGCATATTTTGAGCTCACAGGCAAAGAGCATAAAGGTATCAAATTTGAGGCTGTAAGAGGTTTTGACGGCATAAGAGAAGCAAGCATTAATATCAACGGAAAAGAACTTAATGTTGCTGTTGCCAGCGGAATGAAAAATGCTAAAGTTTTAATGGATGAAATTGCACAGGGCAAATCCAAGTATACTTTCATTGAAATAATGGGATGCCCCGGAGGTTGCATAAACGGTGGAGGACAACCTTTTGTCCATGAATGTTTCCTTCCAAACGAAGAAGCCGATATCATTGATACTTATAAAGCCAAAAGAGCAGCAGCCCTTTATAGTGAAGATGAAAGGCAAGTTCTGAGACAATCGCACAATAATCCGCAAGTAAAAGAACTTTATGCAAGCTTCTTGGGAGAGCCAAACTCTCATAAAGCTCACCAGCTTTTGCACACTACATATGCAAAACGGGAGCCTTTTGCGAAAACACATAACTAAAACACTATAAGGTGCTGCCAAGCACCAAAAAGTACTATAAGGTGCTGTAAAAGCCTTATAGTATATAAAAATCACATTAAAGAGGTTTTTGCAAAATGAGCTTTGTAGAAATTGGAGCTTGATTTGCAAAAAGCTGTTTTGCAAAAAGCTGTTTTGCAAAAACCTTAGAAAAGGAGACTTTTTCATGAAAAAATTTGCAATGTTGTTGTCTATTTTCTTAATATGCTCTTTTGCTTTTGCAACTCTGGATTTCTCAGAAGTCGATGCTCTTTATTTGACAGATGCACACGACCAAGAGGTATATGACAAATTGAAAGTAATGCTTGACCAAGCAAAAGAAGGCGAAGAAAAAGCCAATGTATTATGGAGACTTTCACGCGTTTGCGTTGACCTTGGAGATGCTGTTGATAAGAATGACAAAGCCACAAGATTTGCAATCTATGAAGAAGGCGAACAGTACGCATTAGACTCAATAGAAGCCTACCCTACAGCGCAGGGATATCTTTGGAAATGCTCTAATATTGGCCGTTGGGGACAAACAAAAGGCGTTTTTGACTCTCTTGCAAAAGCAAAACCCATGGTTCAGGACCTGCAATACATGATTGACAACTTAGACTGTCTTGACAGCTCTGAAGCATGGTATGTTTTGGCTGTTCTATACAAATCCCTCCCAGGAAAACCATTCAGTTTTGGAAACGACAATGCAGCAATAAGCTACGGCAGAATAGCATGCGACACAATTCCAAGTAATGTAATTTACGGAGGCACATACAAACAGCTTGCTCAAATGCTTTGGGAGCGCAACTGGAATGCAAAAAAGAGAGCAACTGAAATCGCCAAAATTCAAAAAAGCTGGGACAATGAAACCTCAAGTAATATAGAGAAATACAAATATTACGAGGGTGCAAACGGCGCAGACGCACACCCAAAATGGACAACAACATCCCTTTCTTCCATGAGCGACAGGCAAGAAGCTGTAGTAATTCTCATGTACGCACAAAAAGTATTTGAGACAAGAAAGACCCATACACAGGCCGATGTCGAAAATTACAACGAAATTGCATCTCTCTTAAAGGAATGGACGTAAAGTAAAAACAGTTTTGCAAAAACCCTTTAGTCTTTCTATTGACACCATTAAATGCTTTTTGTATATTAACATATGCACATATTCTAATATGTTTAATTGTTAAATTAATTGCAGGCTAAAACCTCATCGTAAAAAGGTTTTAGCTCCTAAAGGGAGCATATATGGCACTTGAAAAACAAGACGATACAAAAGAGAAAGACAAAGAATGTTGTCTTTGTGACCACAATCATGACCACGCCACTTGTTGTTGCAATGAGCATTCCAGTGAACACGCTAATGAACATAGCCACAAGTATGATGACCACGACCACAGGCATTGTCATGAAAATAATCATGAGCATTCACATCATCATGAAAAAGACAATGAAGTTTGCAGTTGCGGTTGCGGACATTGTCATCACAACCACGCAGGAGAAGATGAAAGCGAAGCAAAAAAAGAAATCATCAAGATTTGCATAGGTGCTGTTTTAGTGATATTGGCTTTCATCTCAAAAAATGCACTTGGATGGAATGAATATGTCTATTATACACTGCTTTTGGGCGCATATATCATTTTAGGATGGGAAGTTGCATACAACGCAATAAGAAATTTATTTCATGGAGAGCTTTTTGATGAAAACTTTCTAATGTTCATAGCAACCATTGGAGCAGCAGCTCTTGGAGATTACACAGAAGCTGTCATGGTTATGCTTTTTTATGATATTGGCGAGTTTGCACAGGATGCTGTTGCAGAGCGCTCCAGAGACAATATCTCTTCTCTTATGGACATTGCACCTGAAAGCGCAAGAATTGTTGAAAAGAACGGGACAACAAAAGTCTGCAAACCGGAAGAAGTTAAAGTTGGGCAGTTAATACAAGTACTTGCCGGCGAAAAAGTTCCTTTGGACGGAACAATAATAGAAGGTTCCTCTTTTGTTGACATGAAAGCCATAACAGGTGAAAGTGTTCCTGTAAAAGTTAAACCCGGTGAGACTCTTGTAAGCGGAGCTATTTTATTGGACTCAGTACTCACAATACGAGCTGACAAAGCTTATGAAGACAGTACAGTAAAGAAAATACTGGATCTTGTAGAGCATGCTCAAAACTCAAAAGCTCCAACCGAACGTTTTATAACAAAATTTGCAAAAGTATATACTCCAATTGTAATTGGACTTGCAGTCCTTGTTGCCCTAATTCCTTCTCTTATTACAGGCATGTGGGCACAGTGGCTACACAGAGCTCTTATATTCCTTGTCATAAGCTGTCCTTGTGCTCTTGTTTTGTCAGTACCTCTTGCATTCTTTGCAGGAATGGGAGGAGCTGCAAAAGAAGGTATTCTCATAAAAGGCGGAGTACATCTTGAAACACTTGCAAAAGCACAAGCATTTGCATTTGATAAAACAGGAACTATAACAGAAGGCGTTTTCTCTGTACAAAAAGTTGTCAAATCAAGTACTTCTAATGCCACAGAGAAAGAAATTCTTGCAACAGCACTTGCAGTAGAAGAAAAAAGCACACACCCAATTGCAAACTCTCTTGTAGAGTATTGTTTGGAAAATAAAATTGCAAACCCATATGCAGGACACAGCTTGAATGTTCATGAACTTTCAGGGCGCGGTCTTAAAGGAGAAGTTGACGGCCATGTTATTTATGCAGGCAATGACAAACTCATGAAAGAACTTGGAATAGAGATAAACGATTTTGCAAATGAAGTGGGCTCCTTAGTGCATGTAGCAAAAGACGGCACTTACCTTGGCACAATTTTGATAAGTGACAAAATTAAAGATAATGTTCCACAGCAAATAGCAAAACTCAAAGAGCTTGGAATAAAGAAAACAGTCATGCTCAGTGGAGACAAGAACCAAACAGCCCAATATATAGCTAAAACTGCCGGTCTTGACGAATGCAAAGCACAGCTTTTGCCACAGCAAAAAGTTGAAGAAGTGCAAAAACTCAAAAGCCAATACATATGTGCATACGTAGGAGACGGCATAAATGATGCTCCTGTAATTGCAGGAGCTGACATTGGTATTGCAATGGGAGGTGTTGGAAGCGACAGCGCAATTGAAGCAAGCGGAATTGTAATTATGACAGATGACATTGCAAAAATCCCTCTAAGCGTGCAAATTGCAAGAAAAACAATGAAAATTGCAAAACAAAACATAGTTTTTGCACTCAGCATCAAAGTCTTATTCATGATTTTGGGCGCTTTGGGTCTTGCGGGAATGAATGGAGCCATTTTTGCCGATGTAGGAGTTGCTTTGCTTGCTGTTCTGAACTCCATGCGCGCAATACGCAAGTAAATGTGCAAAAATGTTATCGCAAAGGTTTTTGCAAAATGAGCTTTGTGTATTATGAAGTTAGAAGAAATGTTCTTTTAGATGCAAAGGCAAAGCTAAGATGCATGAAGGCAGTTTTGCAAAAACCTCCGCGATATTCAAAAAACAGCATAACCAAATAATTGTTGACTATGTAAAAGGGTCGTTTCCAAACAGAAAGCGACCCTTTTTCAAAATACCCTGTTTATGATAGATTACAAGCATGCAATCTGAAAACATTAGAAACATTGGAATTATGGCCCACATAGATGCGGGCAAGACTACAACAACAGAAAGAATACTCTTTTATACAGGTGAAAACCATAGAATTGGAGAAGTCGACAACGGTGAAGCCACCATGGACTGGATGGAACAGGAACAAGACAGGGGCATTACAATAACAAGTGCCGCTACTACTTGCTACTGGAAAGGAAAACAAATAAATATTATTGATACTCCGGGCCACGTTGATTTCACAGCAGAGGTAGAAAGAGCATTAAGGGTTTTAGATGGCGCTGTTGGTGTCTTTTGTGCTGTAGGAGGAGTAGAACCTCAAAGTGAAACAGTTTGGAGACAGGCTAACACATACAATGTTCCAAGGATTGCATTTGTAAACAAAATGGACAGACTGGGAGCTGACTTCTATGCTGTACTGGACGACATTAAAACAAAACTTAAAGAGGAGCCTACCCCTCTATTCATCCCTGTTGGGAAAGAAAGCAAGTTTGAAGGTATCATTGACCTTTTGAAAATGAAAATGGTTACTTTTGATGTTGCAACAGAAGGCTACGAATACAGCTATGGACCAATTCCCCAAGAAATGCAAAAAGAAGCTGAAAAATGGAGAGAAAAACTCATAGACAGTGTTTCTTCCTATTCTGATGAAATTACGGAATTATACTTTTCAGGGGAAGAAATTCCGCAAAGCATGATAATTGAAACTCTTAGAAAATGCACAATAGAAAGGAAACTTTTGCCAATCTTCGTTGGGTCATCACTTAAGAAT
>CAVGEF010000062.1:9028-12062 GCA_963628205.1 Bacteroidaceae bacterium | reverse complement strand
AGCTTTTTCCAAAATTGAAGGCAAGAACATCTCGTTCCAAAGGGTTGCTTTTTTTTTTTTTTTTTTTCTTTGTAAGAATTCAAGCGCCCATTGAATAAAGCGGTTGTTGGAAAGGGCTGTTGAAGCACGCTTTCTGAATGATAAACCCTCTTGTGCTTTTGCCCAGATTTCAAAATCGCCATCAGTAGCTTTATTGATTATATCTCTCAGACGGGTTGCACAATTGTCGTTGTAATGGTGATAAAGATATGTGCGGTTTTCCTGTTTTGCGTTAGTGGTAAGAAATGAAATTATGGCTTTCTTTTGTGATGCATCAAGATTAAGTTCTATAATACTATAAGTTCTTCCACTTTGCTCAAGATATGAAAATTCATAACTTGCATAACTTACGCTACAGCAAAACCAAAGTCTTCCCATTGCAAAATTAGTGTAAAAATTTTGAGCATCGAATGAAAATGAGCCATAGTCGAACACATAAGAGGGGGCCTCTGGTGTTTGCACAAGAAAGGCAGAATGCCCAAACCAAGAATAAAGAGGCTCCCCTGCTCCTATTGTAACCAATGAAATTGAACACTCATCCCAAAAAGACTCTTGTCCTGCCATGAGTGTTTCGTCGTAGTATTTTTCGAGCATTGGAAGAGAATCAAAACTATGAACTTCATCTTTGGATTTAAGACTTATTCCAAAAACTGCACTTGCGACAAATAGTATTAAAACCAGCGAAAAAAATCTTTTTTTCATAGAAACACTCACATCTTAAGAATACTCATAGATAGACTTTACGTCCATAATAATGCATATTCCTCTATTCGTAACAGAGCACCGTATTTAAGCACATGTTAAGTGCTTACAAGTTTTGGGCAAATTTGTGTTTTTGTTGGATTTTTGGAAGTTTGGAGCCTGTTATGTTTGCCTCTCCCAAAAGACAAGATTATATTGGGCTTATGAGTGAATTCAATAAAATATGTAAAGAGTTTGAACAATTGGATGTCCTTTCGTACGTAGCTCTTTTGGGCATTAAATCGAAGAGGATTCTTCCTGCATTGATAAACATCACGCAGGATGGCGAAACCGGCGTTGAAATTTTTGCTTCATTTATTATTGGCGCAATCGCAGCCGACGGCAGACTTTCTGAGACCGAGTACGACGTTCTAAGCCCTCTTCTTCATGCCTTCTTTGGTGAAGAACTTGACTATGAAACATGCAAGGCTGCTTTTAGAAAAATGAGACCTGAACAAAAAGAACTTACAAAGACTGTCAATGAGATGGTCGATGTTCTTGGACTTCTTTCTGAAGACTTAAAAGATGACATCATTACAGTATGCCTTCTTATTTGCGCAGTTGACGGAAAAGTCTCACTGAGAGAGAAAAACTGGATTCGCCAACTTATCAAATAACACCAAGTCTTAGACCAATGTTAAATTTGAAGCCTTGCATTTTGCAAAAAAAACAAGGCCTTGGGAACCTGAAGACCTTGGTATAAAACTCTTCTTTGTATGGCTGTCAGTTGAAACTGATAGCCATACTTTTATAAGTGTAAATCTTAGTTTGAAAATCTTAGAGCGTTGGGTAAACCTCAATAGCATCGACGTAAGGAGATTTTTCAAATTCAGTCATAAGTTCCATTATTGAGTCATCGGGCTTAAAAAGAACCTCGGCCTTGACAATTGAGCATCCGTTTTCATCCCGTGTAATAGCCATTTCCTTAAGAGCGACTTCATATTTGTCCATGTATTGTGTCAATTGCTCCACAGTTATTCCGTGCTTTGTGATATTTGAAGTAATTGTGCCCGAGTTTTGACTATGAGATTTTGCATGCCTGCCATGAAGAGCCCACTGGATAAGAAGAATAAGAAGTGTCGTAAACAAGCCTATAAAATACATGCCTGCGCCAACAGTTATTCCAATTCCCACTGTTGCCCAAAGCCCTGCAGCAGTCGTAAGTCCAACTACAGATTCACGTTTTACGAATATTACACCGGCACCAAGGAAACCTATGGCAGAAACAACTCCGTGTGCCACTCTTGAAGCATCGGCAGAAAGTCTTAATCCTTCAATTCCTACAACGTCCATAAAGCCGTACTTTGAAACTATCATCATAAGACAAGATGCAACAGCTACAATAATGTGAGTCCTAAGGCCTGCATTCTTAAGTCTTTTTTCTCTCTCAAGACCAACAAGACCACCACACAACATGGCAACCACTATTCTTAGCAAGAAATCCAAATAATTCTGGAACCCAAGTATGCCACTTGAAAAGAAAGTATTAACTTCCATAGTATATTGACCTCCTCTTTATAACATTTATAGCCTTTTGCCTTTTTATGCCTCAAAGAAAGCCTTAAAACTTTCTGTTAAATTAAAAGTATCTTGCGTACCACTTGTCTCATACGGCGAATGCATTGCAAGTTGTGCAGCTCCAACATCCACACATGGAATAGAAAGCTGAGAACTTGAAATATTGCCAAGTGTACTGCCTCCCGGAACATTGGAGTTATTAAAGAAAAACTGATACGGAAGTCCTGCATTCTTCAGAATATTAATAAGATATGCTCCTGATGCAGCATCACTTGTGTATCGTTGATTACCGGCATACTTTATCATAAGCCCATTATTCATCACGGGCTTATTGGAAGGATCACATTTTTCTGGATAATTTGGATGAATTGAGTGCCCGTTGTCAGCAGAGACCATAAAGCTATTGGCTTTTGCAATACACAGGGCTTCATAATCCATACCCAAAGCCAAGCCTATGCGCATTACAGTTTGGGAGAGAAAATCACTGTCTGCACCCTGTTTTGTTCCACTTCCAACTTCTTCATTATCAAAAACAGCAACCATTTGGATTTTGTTTGAGACCGCTTCTGAAGCATCAATAAAAGCCCTTATAGCTGTATATGCACACTGTAAGTCATCTATTTTAGGAGAAGAAAAGAACTCATCATCCAAGCCCCATATTGAACCTTTCATTCTGTTGTAAAGAAAAAGCTCAGTATCAAGAATATCATCTTCTTCTACTTCAAGAAGATTTGCA
>CAVGEF010000062.1:0-9018 GCA_963628205.1 Bacteroidaceae bacterium | reverse complement strand
GCCTTAATTGCACCGTTTTGTTTTCCACAGCATAAAAGCGGCAACATGTCTTTTTGGACTTTGTACTCATAACTTTTGTTTATATCCCTGTTCTGATGAATACAAAGATTAACTATTTGGCATAAGTCTCTATCAAAATCCACTAAATGTTCGCTAATTGTTCCATCGTTTGATTTGACAAAAGCTCTACCTGCAATAGATAAAGGCCTATCGAACCATGGGGCCATGAGCATGGAGCCATAAGCTTCAACATTAAGAGTTGTATAAAGCTCACCCAATGAAAGTTCAGGATTTGCTTTGAGCTTAAAAGACGGAGAATCCGTATGAGCTGCCACTATGCTATAACCACCCGGCTTTTTTGAAGATGTAAAACCATCCGGAATTCTAAAAGCAATAATTGCAGAACTGTTGCGCGTAACATAGTAACAACAACCCTCTTCCAATGAAAACCTTTTATCTTCATCAAGACGAATACATCCGGCATTCTCAAGCATATTAGCCAAATTTGAAACAACGTGATAGCATGAAGGGCTGTCATTTATGAAATCCAAGAGCTCAAGAGTAGATTCTATGTATTTTTGCTCCATTACGTTCTCCCAAACTTATTTTTCAAGCACAGCTTTAATTCTTCTGACGCCTGCAGAAGAGCTTTCCTCTTTTAGAATGTGGAAATGTCCCATATCCCCTGTATGCTCTACATGAGGTCCTGCACATACTTCTTTAGAGAAATCACCAATGGAATAAACTGTAACTTGCTCACCGTATTTATTGGAAAACAGTGCCATGGCACCTTCTTTATGTGCCTGCTCAGGGCTCATGGTTTGAACAGTTACTTTAAGGTCTTTCTTTATTTCTTCATTGACCAAGTCTTCAACCTGTTTGATTTGCTCAGAAGTCATTTTTTCATTGTGCGTAAAATCAAATCTAAGCCTTTCAGGAGTTATATTTGAACCTTTTTGCTGAACATGGTCGCCCAAAACACGTCTTAAAGCAGCCTGTAACATGTGAGTTGCTGTATGCAGTGCTGTAGTTTGCTCACTATGGTCTCCAAGTCCGCTCTTGAATTGTCCTGCTTCAGCTGTTCTTGAAAGTTCCTGGTGTTTTGCAAAAGCTTCTTCAAAACCTTTCTCATCAACAGTAAAACCTTTTTCTGCTGCGAGCTCTTTTGTAAGCTCAATAGGGAAACCGTAGGTATCATAAAGCTTGAATGCAGAAAATCCGGAAATTTCCTTTAAGCCCTGTTTGTCCAAGAAGAATGTCATCTTGTCAAACTGTTTTTCACCTTTCTCAAGTGTTTCACTGAACTTGAGTTCTTCTTGTGTCAGCTCATTAAAGACTTTTTCTTTATTCTCTAAAAGCTCCGGATAAGGTTCGCCATAAAGGTCAATTACAACTTGTGCAACCTGTGCAAGAAATGGTCCTTCAATACCAAGATGCTTGCCGTTTCTGACAGCACGTCTTATAAGTCTTCTTAAAATGTATCCTTGTCCAACATTGGATGGAGTACATCCTCTTTGATCGCCTAAAATAAAAGTACTTGTGCGAATATGGTCAGCAATTATACGCATTGAGACATTGGTCTTTTCGCTTTGTCCGTATTCTATTGAGGAAAGGCCGGCAATTTTTTTGAGAATAGGTTGCATGATTTCTGTGTCATAAACGCTTTTTTTACCCTGTAAAATTGCAATTGTGCGCTCTATTCCCATGCCGGTATCAATGCATTTGCGCTCCATCTCAACAAAATCACCATCAGAGGTCTTTTTGTATTGCATGAATACGTCATTCCAAACTTCAAAATACTTGCCGCATTTACATCCCGGTTTGCAATCAGGACCACATGCAGGACGACCTGTATCAATAAACATTTCGCTGTCAGGTCCGCAAGGTCCGGTTTCTCCGGCAGGTCCCCACCAGTTGTCTTCTCTTGGCAAGAAGAAAATTCTGTCATAAGGGATGCCCATGCTGTGCCAAAGTTCTGCGCTTTCCGTATCACGAGGAATGCCGTCTTCTCCGGCAAACACTGTAACAGATAGCTTTTCTGCAGGAATGCCTAGGTCCTGTGTAAGAAATTCAAAGCTCCAAGGAATCATTTCTTTTTTGAAATAATCTCCAAGAGACCAGTTTCCCAACATTTCAAAACATGTTAAGTGAGACGGGTCGCCTACACTGTCAATATCGCCTGTTCTAATACACTTTTGATAGTCTGTAAGTCTTTTCCCTGACGGGTGTTCTTGCCCCAAAATGTAAGGTACAAGTGGATGCATGCCGGCAGTTGTAAAGAGCACGGTTGGGTCGTTTTCAGGGATAACAGATGCACCGCTTATTTGTGCATGACCTCTTTTTACAAAAAATTCAATAAACTTCTTTCTTAATTCGTTTGCTGTTATTGGTCTCATAATGAGTATGATATTAGTTTTTTGCACTATTATAGTCAATTAATTCAATTAATATGGTAGTCAATTAAAAAAGAGAGGGCTGTTTAGGTGTCTGATTGTTCTTTGAGTCTTGTTTTTTTGATTTTGAAGAAAGTTTGGCTTGCCCTTGAGGGACCTTTTGGGTTGTTTTTTGAACACTGTCTTGCTCAGATTTTTGAAGTTCCTTTTTTACAGCCGTTCCAACACTTTCTGCTTTTGCTACGACAACAGGGTCTTTGAGCTTACGTGGCCACAAAAACGTTCTGTTGTCCATCGTCTCTTTCAAAATAAAAACTTTCTTTCCTTGTGTTGCACAATATTGAGCCTGCTGTACACCTCCGCCTCCATCTCTATCTTCAACTACAATACTTGCAAGGCTTAATTGGCTCATAAGGAGATTTCTTTGCAAAAAGAAGTATTTTTGAATTTCTCTACTTGGTGCAAATTGCGATACAACAAGCCCATACTTTGCAACCAGCGCCTGTAATTTTTCATGTTGCTTAGGATAAACACCACAAACCGATGTCCCAAGTACGCCAATTGTTGGAAATTCTTTAGACAAAGCTTGAATATGGGCTATTCCATCAATTCCCAAAGCAAGACCGCTTACTATTGTGAAACCTTTTGCGCCAAGCGAATTGGCAACTTCTTTGGCAAGTTCAACTCCCCTCTGAGATGGACTTCGCGTTCCAACGACACTCACGCCAGGTGTTAACAAAAGCTCTTTTTTTCCTTTCAAATACAAATATCTGACACCGCAAATATTCTTATTCCAAAGAGAACTTTTTTTGTCAATTATTGCAATATCGCATGTCTTTGTCTCTGCCTCAAGCTTTTCAAAAGCCTTACGACATTTGCGATATGCATCTTCAATAGCAGTTTGAACAAGGCCTAAAACAGCGCTATATACTTTAATATTAAAAGGCAAAGCTTCATTTATATCACAAAGCTCTGACACTTTATCCATTAAAGATGAGCAAAAATTATCATTTTTGCCTGTAGCCATTACTATGGCTTCATAATTCATAGCAGCTTGAAAATTTTCCATACATTTTCATTTTACTATGCAAAAAAATGTTTTTTCAATCCACATTAGTCATTTACATACTTTGGTACATAACTTTTATGCATACTTTTATGCATACTTCTTGCACCGTGTATATAAAGTACACGGGGCTCTTTCCTCCACACTTTCCTCCGCACTCGAAAGAAAATCCTCTCAAAAGCTACTTGACAGTCTTAAATCTTTAGTTTATACATACTCTTGCATGCCGTTTTAGCTCAGTTGGTAGAGCAAAGGACTGAAAATCCTTGTGTCCCTGGTTCAATTCCTGGAGACGGCATAAAGCCAATTCCCGCGTGGAGTTGGCTTTTTTCATTTTCAACGTGTATAGTATGTGTATAGTACATATATAGCAGTAATATCATGCCAAAAGAAAACAATTTGAACCAAAATGAAAATGAAAACTCTGTATTCCAATTTATGAGCCCTACAAGCCTCAATGATAAAGAAAGCAGCATTGTGAGCATTGAAAAAGATGCAATACGCAAAAGAATGATTGGAATAATAAAAAATGAAATAAAGCCAAGCATGCAAGAAGTTATGCAAAAAATAACATCACTTGAAGACTATAAGAAAGCAAATATTTTGATTGGATATTGTCCCTTGAAAAGCGAAATAGATGTTTCGCAAGTGCTGGATAAAGCCATTGAAGACGGCAAGAAAGTACTGCTGCCTGATCTTAAACCGGGCTATTTCAGAGAGGCAAAAAAAGACTGGAAAGACAAACTTGTAATGCTTGAAAATAAAACAAAAACTGTTGACACTCATGAGTTAATAAGTATAGTAGACGACATAGTATTTAGCAATGTAGCTGTTATCGTCTTGGTACCCGCTCTTGCCTTCACAAAGGACGGAACCAGACTAGGAAGAGGTTCTGGCTATTATGATCAATTATTAGAGAAAACCAGTGGCAGTAAAATAACCACAAAAATAACAACAGTAGGGATTTGTAGCAAATCACAAGTTGTGCAAGAGCTACCCCGGCAACCACATGACAAGAAAGTCAATTTGGTTATCGCTTTTTGAATTCTATTGAGGTTTTGCAATACCTCTGTTCTCTTGGTTTTTATATGCGTAGAATATTTAAGTATGCTTTAGGGCAATGGAAATTATATTTGATATCGGGCTTTGCGCTAATAGTGGGCGTTTATTGTTCAGCTTTGGGCCCCAAATACATCCAAAAAATAATAGACATTTGTATTGTAGACGGAAAAGGTGAATTGTTTTTTACTATTGCTGTTCCCCTGCTTGCTTCATACCTGGTAGCCGGTATTTTCAAGTATGTACAAGAATTTGCATCGGATTGTATAAGCTCTGCAATGCAAAAAAGCATGAGGCGTGAAGTTTTCCGTAGTATAATGAGTGAAGACCAGTACTTCTTCAGAGAAAATAACCCCGGCGAGCTCATGAGCCGTACAAAACAGGACATTGAGACTGTTGGCTTTACTACAGGTTTCATTTTCATCTTTTTGGTAGAAATAGTTATTCACGTTATTTACATGACCTATTGTCTTGTAAAAATCAACGTAACAAGTGCAATTGCATCTTTGATAATAATGCCCATCATTGCCGTTCTTGCAATTTTATCGGAGCCTAAAGGTGTAAAGCTGTCAGACCAAAGATCAGATGACATTGCAGACATGAACCAAAGCGCAACGGAAAGCCTTTCCGGGATTAGAACAGTCAAGGCATTTGGCAGAGAGAAAACGGAATCTCAGCGTTTTGACAAACACAATAGAATGTTCTACACGCATTCTCTGCAGTTGGATAATCTTTGGGCTAACTGGGTAACCCCAATGGATGCACTGGCAAGGATAATGCTGCTACTTGCAATCCTTGTATCCGGCATACAGGTCATTGCAGGAAAGATGAGCCTTGGACAACTTACAGCTGTAACACAGTATACCAGCGAGCTTTCATGGCCAATGATGGAAATAGGATGGCTTTTGACAGAGGTTGCTTCTGCCCGTGCTTCGTTGAAAAAAATCAACAAAATTTTAGATGCAAAACCGCAAATTGTTGATGGTCCAATACACTTAGACAAGCCAACCGGCTCTCTTGAATTTGACCATGTAACACTAAAAGCAAATGGCGTAAAAATTCTTGATGATGTCTCATTTGACCTTAAAGATGGAAAAACTTTGGGTATCATGGGCACAACAGGCAGTGGAAAGAGCACTATCGCCAACCTTGCAATGAGATTCATCGACCCCTCTTTTGGCTCAGTTAAGACCGGTGGAATAGACCTTAAAGAACTTGATCTTTACAGTGCAAGAAATGGCAAAGCAATAGTAACTCAGGATATTTTCTTGTTCTCAGACACTATAAATGCCAACCTTGACAAAGGCATGAAAGGTCAAATTTCACAAGAAGTTATAGAACAGTCGGCACGCGATGCTGCAGCTCATGACTTTATTTCAAAACTTTCAGAAGGATATGAAACTGTCATTGGAGAAAAGGGAGTTGGTCTTTCAGGAGGACAAAAACAAAGAGTTTCAATTGCAAGAGCTTTAGCTTCCGGTAGACCACTGTTGATTTTTGACGATGCAACATCGGCCTTGGACATGGAAACAGAAAAAATGGTTCAAAAAGCCATTCGCAAACATGGAAAAGTAACGATGATGATAATTGCACATAGGATTTCAGCGGTCAGAGATGCCGATGAAATTATTATCCTCGACCATGGACGTATTTGTGAGCGTGGTACGCACGACACTCTTATGGCACTTAAGGGAAGTTATTACCATACGTATATGACTCAATACCCGGACGACTTGCAAGATTTGGAAAAATCTATGGGAAAAGCGCCAAAGTCTAAAGCAGACGTTCAAGGACAAAATTAAGAGGGATATATGGCTGTAAATACATATAAACAAGACGAAAAAGTCTCAAAAACCAGTAAACGTAGCACTATGCTGCGAACTATAGCATATCTTAAGGATTATAAATTCCAAACTGCCATGGCAATAATCATGATAGTTGTGGAAACACTCATTGTTGCAATAATGCCAACGCTCAGCCAAAGGGCAGTAGATGTAGATATTGCAAATGGAGATGTGCAAGGCTTAATAAGAACATTGGCAATAGCTGCAATTTTAGGATTATCTATTTGGCTTTTAACTATGGGATATAAGAAAATCCTTGCAGCTGTAACAAACAAAATAGTCTATGACATTCGAAAAGAGGCATTTGATCATCTCCAAACCTTGTCTTTATACTATTTTGATTCAAGACCTACAGGAAAAATATTAAGCAGGCTCATAAACGATGTCTCTTCTTTGAAAGACATGTTTACAAGGCTCATTGCAACGCTTATTCCAAACCTTGCGCTTATTATTGCCGTTGTCGTCGTCATGCTTATTCTTAACCCTGTTTTAAGTTTGTCGGCTTTCATTGTGCTCCCGCTTCTTGTAACTAGTCTTGTACTTATAATGGTGAAAGGTTTTAAGAACTGGATGGACTTCAGACAAAAGAATTCCAATATGAACGCATACACTCATGAGTCTTATACAGGTATCAAAGTTATCCAGGCTTTTAATGCAGAACCTGAGACAATAGAAGAAGGTGACAGGATTTTGGAAGAAGTCAATTCTTCCTGGGTCAAAGCCGTAAAGAGGTCAGATTTACTGAATATTGTCATTTTTTGGACACAGGGAATTGGATATTTTGTTCTATATCTCTTTGCAGTCAAATGGCTTAAGCTTGGAGCAACCTCTGTGGGAGAGTTAATTGCATTTGCTTCATATATTTCTCTTTTTTGGCAACCAATAAGGGCTTTGGCCGCTGCGTTCAACCAATTTACGAACCAAGTAACCAGCGCAGAGCGGGTTTTTGAACTTTTGGACACAGAGTCTATTTTGCAAGAAATTCCAAATGCAAGAGCTCTTGAAGTCAAAAACGGGAAAGTCGATTTTGAGAATATTAATTTTGCATACCCTGACGAGCCTAATGTTGAAGTTTTGCACAACTTGACGTTACACGTAGAGCCGGGTCAAATGATTGCACTCGTAGGCCCAACAGGAGCCGGAAAGACTACGATTGTCAACCTGCTCTCCCGTTTCTATGACCCTACAGACGGCAAAGTCTTCATAGACGGACAGGACATTTCACAAGTAACTTTGGCATCACTGCGTTCCAGTGTTGGTGTTATGACTCAGGATTCTTTCTTGTTCTCGGGAACGATAAGAGAAAATTTGCTCTATGGAAAGCCAAATGCCACACAAGAAGAAATGGAAGATGCCTGCAATAAACTTGGATTGGCTTCTTTCATCAAAATGCAACCTGACGGTTTTGATTCAAAAGTTTCACAAGATTCTCTGTCACAGGGACAAAAACAGCTTGTTGCCCTTGCAAGAACGCTTATAGCAAATCCAAAAATTCTTCTTTTGGATGAAGCAACAAGCGCAATAGATACACAAACTGAGGAACTTGTTCAAAAAGGCATGGCCATGCTTATGAAAGGACGCACCAGTTTTGTTGTAGCACATAGACTTTCTACAATAGTAAAAGCTGACCGCATTTTGGTTATTCAAGACAAAGGCATTGCAGAACAGGGAACGCACAAGGAACTGCTTGAGAAAAACGGCATTTACGCAGCACTGTATAAATCACAATTTGAAGAACTTGATATGTAAGCCATCGAATTTGGATTTTTAGATTTATGAGGTTTTCACAAGAAAAGAAGAGCCAT
Organism: Bacteroidaceae bacterium; assembly: GCA_963628205.1. Classification (GTDB taxonomy): domain Bacteria; phylum Spirochaetota; class Spirochaetia; order Sphaerochaetales; family Sphaerochaetaceae; genus UBA9732. Next base: position 851 of record CAVGEF010000062.1, on the reverse strand, counting down.
AATAACGATTGCTTTTTTTAATTTGGTTGTTAAAACAACATACAACCGGCTTTTGAGAATTGAAAATTTGAACTAGAGAGGGCTTAACTTGGAGAACTTGTATTTAATAACCGGAGGCTCCGGACATTTGGGTCTCACCATTGCAATGCAACTTTTGGATAAAAATGCAAAAATTGTTGTCTTTGATGTTCAAAACAATCCCATACTGCAAGAACAAAAGAATATTGAAATAATTCAAGGTGACATAACAAATGAAAATGATTTGGAAAACCTGTTTGAAAGAATTAAATCTCTACACCAAAACATGGCTCAAGGAAGTAGAATTTTTGTCATACACTGTGCCGGGATTGTTTCAATACAATCAAAACCAAGCCGTAAAGTCCACCAAGTAAACATAAATGGCACAAAAAATATTATAGCTTTGTGCATTAAATACAAAATAGACCGGCTGCTCTATGTAAGCAGTGTTCACGCAATCCCGGAAAAGAAAAACGAGGTTATTAAGGAAATAGCGTCGTTTGATTTTTCCTTGGTTGTAGGACAATATGCAAAAACAAAAGCCATTGCAACTCAGGCAGTACTTAACAGTGTAAAAGAAGGTTTAGATGCTCTTGTCATCCATCCTTCAGGAATAATTGGACCTTATGATTTTGCAATAGGACATACAACTCGCCTTTTTATTGATTATCTTGACGGAAAACTCACAGCAGCAATAAAAGGCGGTTATGATTTTGTCGATGTCAGAGATGTTGCAAACGCTTCATTACTGGCACTTGAAAAAGGAAGAGCGGGAGAATGCTATATTCTTTCCAACAGGTACACCACAGTAAAAGAAATGCTGACTCTTATTT
>CAVGEF010000061.1:0-2938 GCA_963628205.1 Bacteroidaceae bacterium | reverse complement strand
AGAACTCCAAAACGGGACATTCCCAACCACCGCCTAAAAGGTTGAAATAGAACTCATCATAACCGTCGTTAGTATCGGCATAAAGGTCATAATCATAAGAAATCGTGTACGACTTGCGCCCATAAACAGTAGTGTCTGCAGAGCCTATTTGCATGACCAAATACCCGCTTTCTCTTTCTGTTTGAAACGGCTCTGAGCATTGCAGGTTTGAAATAAGGGCTTGCTCGCCGTTGTAAGAAGTGTAGTCATAGGGGATTTCTCTATAAAAACCATGACGCGGACTTTGGAAAACAAAATCAAGTTTTTCTTGTATTTTATGTACCGCATTATTGCCTACTTCAATGGCCAAATCATAGCTTTCTATATAATAATCACTGGCAAAAACCGCCATAGAGGACATCAAAGAGAAAAAAACAGCGATAAAAACAAGAAAAACTTTTTTCATTGGAGATACACTTTAGAATTGAACTTTTACGTTTTGTTTTTCAGTTTCTGCAACTTCAAGATAAGACATCTTTTTGAACTTTGAACCAAACATTCCAACAATTAAAGAAGTTGGGAAAGTTTCTATTGTAGTGTTGAAAGTTTTAACTACAGCATTGTAGTACTTTCTGGCTTGTAAGATATCTTTTTCCAAAGAAGAAAGTTGCTCTTGCAAGTTGGTGAAATTAGTATTTGCCTTGAGCTCCGGATATGCTTCTGAAAGTGCAAAAAGGCTCTTAAGAGTGCCTGCAAAGGCGTTATCGGCCTTGTCTTTTTCTTCAATACTGCCAGCGCTCATGGCCTTATTTCTTGCTTCAATTACAGCTGTCAATGTCTTTTGCTCATGACCGGCATAACCTTTTACTGTCTCGACAAGATTTGGAACAAGGTCGTAACGCTGTTTGAGGTGTGCATCAATTTGTGCATATGCTTCTTCACCTTGATTTTTAAGTCGTACACACTTGTTGTATGCAGACATAATAAGAAGTGCAATAACAACAACCACTGCAATGATAATAAAAGCTGTCATTTCAGAACCTCCCATATTCTAATTCATTTTGTTAAAGTATGTCGCAAATATGTTTTCGTGATAAGACACTATTGCAAATTCTGCGTAAAATTCCGGGACTTTTGCCAAGCGTGGTGCTTTTTTGAGCAATTTCCGGCAAAATACCATGCTATTTTGAAAGCAAGTGAGCGTATGATTCTAAATTACCGTCGCCTTCACACCCGGCAAGAACTTTCTTGGCCAAAATCTTGCCAAGTTGAACGCCCTCTTGGTCAAAGCTGTTTATATTCCACACAAAGCCTTGGAACATGACTTTATTTTCAAAATGTGAAAGAAGTGCGCCTAATGCAAACGGTGTAAGCTTGTCAGCTACAAGCAAGCTGGAAGGTCTGTTTCCATCAAAAGCCTTGTTAGGATTATCCTCATTTTCTTTACCGCAGGCAAATGCGACCATTTGAGCCACAAGATTTGCATTAAGTTTTTCATGGCTTGTGGAGCCACCGCTTTCACAATCCAAATGCCCTTGAGCTTCTCTGAATCCTATAAACTGCATTGGAACAATGTCTGTTCCTTGGTGTAAAAGCTGATAAAATGAATGTTGCCCGTTAGTACCCGGCTCTCCAAAAATTACAGGGCCTGTTTTATAAGACAATCTCTTACCGTCTCTATTTACGTGCTTACCGTTAGACTCCATGTCTAATTGCTGTAAATGAGCCGGGATTCTATGCAACTCTTGGCTGTAAGGTAAAACTGCACTGTAAGGAGCGCCAAGAACATTGCGTAAATAAATTCCAATCATTGCATCCATTAAAATACCGTTCTTACGAATGTTTGGCTCCAATGCTGCAATGTCTTGTTCATGTGCACCGTCCAAGATTTCCCTGAATACATTAAAACCGTAGACCAATGACAGCACTGTGCCGCCAACAGCACTTGTAGAAGAGTACCGGCCTCCAATGTAATCATCCATATAAAAAGCAGCCAAAATGTTTTTATCTTGTGCCAATGGACTTGTATTACTTGTAACAGCAACAATATGTTTTGAAGGAACAAGACCGGGGATTTTACTGTCATTCATAATTTTGAATACTAAATCCCTGTTTGCAAGTGTCTCCTGAGTTGTCCCGCTTTTTGAGACCAAAATAAATAAAGTTGCCTCAAAATCCAAAGAGCCAAGAACATTTGCAGCATCGTCAGGGTCTACATTGGAAAGAAACTTTGCATTAAGCTTTTTAGAACATCCATAAGATGAGTCTATTAAACTTAAAGCATAACAAAGGGCTCTTGGCCCTAAGTCAGAGCCTCCAATGCCAATTTGAACGACAGTTGTAATTTCCTTGCCGGTAGACCCTTTTATTTCTCCGCTTCTGACTTTGTTGGAAAATTCTTTAATCTTGGTAAGTTCACCCTCGTAAAAAGAGCCTTTTTCAACGCCATCGGCCTCAATGGCCAGGTTTTCAAGAACGCGTCCTCGTGTCAAATGGTGTAAAACAAGTCTGTTTTCCCCCACGTTCATCACTTTTCCTGACAAGAGTTCTTTGTATTTTGTAATAAGTTGCTGTTCGTTGGCCAAGTCTTGAAGGGTATCAATTATTGTGTCATCTACCGGAAGTGAGGCGTAGTTAAATGAAAAAGAGCCTGCCTCCAAAATTGTGCTTGCTGCAATTCTTTTGGGAGTTAAACCGGTTTTAACGTCAAAGGGTGCACAGGCCAAAAGTTTTCTAAAACTTTTAGTCTTATCCATATCAACATAATTAACGGAACATTTAGAAGAGCATTCCATATTCATGTCTCCTTTGGACTTATTATAAACACTTGTCGTTTGTTGTTTGTATATGAATTTTCCCCAATTATTTTTTTGGGTTTTTAGTAAGTAGGCAAAACTTAATCTGTGGTTTCCGGAATTCTGGTCTTAAAGCTTTCCAAGAGATCTTCTCTTGTATAACC
>CAVGEF010000060.1:8502-16439 GCA_963628205.1 Bacteroidaceae bacterium | reverse complement strand
AAATGATACCTTCTCTTTTGGTTTTTATGTCAACAAAAGCAAAATAACTTTATAAAAGTCTATCGTCAAGTTTACCTGTCATCTTCATCGTCAAACTCAACGACTTCTTCCTCTCCATAAGTTTCCCATTGAGAATATGAATTATCCTGTTCATCTTGCAAAGAGATGTCTTCTTGCTCAGTAATGTCGTCTAAAACATCACCAAAGTCTTCATTTGGGACATCGTTTGCGGGTTCCTCTGCCAAATGTTCATGCTCAATGCGCTCAGAATTCTTTGGATAGTCCTCGTTCTTTGGTTCAACATTGCCGGAGGATAAAACTTCTTGACTTAAAGAAGAAACCCCGGAAGCGTTTATAATGGTATTGGCCTGAGCCATAAGAGATGAAAGAGAGTTTTCCTGTTTACGTGCAACATCAAGTTTCGTTTCAAGCTCGCCAAAGAATTCCTGAACAGTATGAATAACAGATTTGAATGCGTCATCAATTTTTCTAAGGCGCAATTCAGTATCTTTGTCTGTCTTGTCTTTGAACGCTTCAAAAATTTGCATGCTTTCTTTGTGAAGCCCTTCCATTGCCTCATCCATACTGCTGTCTGTTTCGCTTACAGCTGTATTCATCCTGCCAATGGACTCACGTTCAAGCTGAATTACACGCTGCTCGTGCTTTCTGAGATGGTCTTCTGCATCTCGCATATCCTGCCTGAAGCCCTCAATGACGTTACGTACTTTTTCAAGCCTGTCAACATCATTTTGCACCATTGTGATTTTGTCGTCAGCATCAGATGTAAGGCGGGCAAGGCCCTCAAGAGCCTCTCTATATGTTTCCATGGCCATTTTCAAGCGGGCCAAGTCTTCTGAATATGACCTTAGCTCTCCCAGCTGACTGTTCACAGTTTGAATTAGCGTTTTGACCTCTGTATCTTTTTTTGCAACAGTTTGCTCAAGCTCTGCAGCATATTGCTTGAAAGAATTATCACTGGACTCAACATCACTCTTATACTTATCCAAAAGTTTTTTCACAGTAGAAAGGCTACGACTGCTTTTGTCACTGGCTCGCAGTGTAAAAACCACAATCATTGATACAACAAACAAAGCAATAGGCAATAAAACAGGAATCAAAGAAACAAAATCCATGTCAAACATCCTCCGGGCTTTCAAATAACCACCTGTCAAAATCAAGCCAAGTAGCAAAAACTCCACAGGAAAGCGAATACTTTTCGCTCTCTTTTGCGTTCACAAGAACAGCATCAAGACCCGCATCATGAGAACCGACTACATCCTTGGAATAGCTGTCCCCTACATAAAGAGCCTCACTTGGCTTTAGGCCCATATTATACATCAAATATTCAAAACAGTGGATATTTGGCTTAAGAAAACCAACATCTTCACTTGAGGCTGCAAAATCCACATATTGAGAAAGACCTAGACCCTCCAGTTTGGAAAGCAATGGAAAATCACTGAATACTCCAATTTGCACACCGCAGTCTTTCAATTTCTTAAACGTATTCTCTACACCATCATACGGTTTTGTTCTTGCATAAAGTTTTCTCATTGGCTTGTATATATACTTGTCAAGGCGCGCTTCAATCTTAGACAAAGACTCATTTGCCTTTGTAAGCTCTTTAGCTTCACTTTTTAGACAAATGTCCCAATCTTTCCATTCCCTTGGATTTTTTTGCATTATAATGGCTTCTCGCGCCATCATTGACTTATTATTAAAAAGGCTGTCTTTATCAAAATTGTCTTGAACTTCTCTAAAAACACGTCTCATTTTGTTGTATTTAAGAGAAAAAAACGGGTGTTTAAGAGCCAAAGCCAAGAGACGGCGATTCATCACGGAACGCGGATAAAGAGTACCGTCTATGTCAAAGCAAACTGCTTTATATTTCATTGGAAAAACTCCTTAGCTCTTGTGAGATCTCTTACTTTGTTTTGTGTTCTTGTAATTTTCTCTTGCTTCTTGAAGTGCAATAGCCTTAGCTTTGGCTCCAACCTTTTTGGCTTTTGGAGCAGCTTTTGCCTTGCCCCCTTTTGGCTTTTGAGAAATATCCGGAGCCTTTCTTTGAGCTCTTTCTTCTACCGGTTTTTTACCGGAAGCTTTACCGTCAGAACCCTGTTTCTCTTCTTTCTTGAAAGAACCCTGTTTTGCATTTTGGCCCAAATTGTGATTGCTTTCACTTCGTTCCCTTTCCCTGAGATTTATCTCTATGGGAACAAGAGAAAAACCAAGGTCTTTTCTTATGCAGTTTTTAAGATATTGTACATAAACTTGAGGAAAATCCTTTTTCCTATTTATGAAGAACAAGAACTTTACAGGATTTACAGACACTTGTGTCCCATAATAGACCTTATAATGCCCTTCTGCTCCACGTGGTGGTTGGTATGCTTGTCCCCAAGCCTTAAGAGCATCATTTAGAGTTGCTGTGTCTATTCTCTTTCCAAGTTGATTATAAACTTTCAGCACTGTATCAAGCATTGGAGCAATGGCTGTCCCTTTTGTTGCCGATATAAACTGGATTGGCGCAAAATTAAGAATTGGAAATTGGAACCTGACTCTGTCTTCTATTGCAGTCATCTCATTTGCAACACCCTTAAGAAGGTCAATTTTGTTGAGAACAAGCACAACTCCTTTTCCTCTTCTTACAATGAGATTTGCAATTTTCTTGTCCTGTTCTGCAAGACCTTCTTTTGCATCAACAACAAGAAGAACTACGTCTGCTTCATCAATGGTTTTTATTGCTCTGTTGACTGAGTAATATTCTACATCTTCTTCAACTTTGGATTTTCTTCTGATTCCGGCTGTATCAAGAATTGTGAAAGCTTGACCTTTGTACTGGAAACTTCCCTTAACTACATCTCTTGTTGTGCCGGCAATTGGGCTTACTATGGAAAGATCCAGACCTGTCAGCAAGTTTGTAAGTGTACTCTTTCCGGTGTTTGGCTTTCCCAATACAGCTAATTTTATGGAATTGGCGTCAAAATCACTGTTGAGCTCGTCTACGTAATCGGTCTTATCTTCTAAATCAAGCATACCCAAAAGAGTTTCTTCCAAAGTATCTATTCCAAGTCCGTGTGCAGATGACAGTCCTACAACTCTTTGGTAGCCGTAGGAAAAGTAATTCCAAATGAGGTCTTCACGTGTGTAGTCGTCTATTTTGTTTACAGCCAGGACAATTTTATCGGTATACGGGCGTAGCTCTTTCATGAGCATATTGTCCTCCGGCGTGACCTCTGTGCAATCAAGCAAAAAAATTATTGCATTGGCATCATCAAGCAGGGACAGGCTTTTTTTGGAAACAAGTTCATCAAAGCCTTCCAAGTCAAGTTTTACTCCACCGCTGTCTGTGAGGTTTACGGCATGACCACAAAGTATCCAGCGCTCAGTTATGGGGTCTCTTGTTACTCCGGGCGTAGGGTCTGTGATAGCCCTTCTTTTACCAACAAGTCTATTAAAAAGAGTGGATTTTCCTACATTGGGTCTTCCTATTATTACAACGTTTTTCATAATTCCTCACTCATGCTCATAGTAAACAATTAAACAAAAACAGACAATTGCTTTAGATTATTGCTTTTGGATTATTGGATTATTGCTCATGTTGTTGTACTCTTATTGCAATGATTGAAGACTTACAGGATGAGTTTGAAGAAGAAAAAACTACTCAAAGCAAGCCAAAAGGGTTAAAGCGAGGTGCTTTTTTAGTAATTGCTTTCATCTTTTGGATAATTTATGCCGGCGTTGTTGGAATAATTTGCGCTCCAAAGATTATAGTAGCCTTCAGAGAAAGCGGTGTGCGCTCTTATGTGCAAAATGCAATTGCTCAAAAAAACCAAACAAAAGTTCATGAAGCCTCACTGTGTTTTGCAATTCCTCTTTCTTCTTCGCAAGTGACATATAAAATTTTCACTCAGGATGTAAAGTCTGTTAATGCAACATTGTACCATGATGCAATAGAAGGTCTTCTTGAGGGCCCAAGTAAAGAAGCTCTTTCAAACGGATCTGTATCTTTTATTGCACAGGGAACTTCTCTTAGGGGTCTTACTGTTTCAGAAGATGTGGCATTTGTTGATTTTTCCGGCGAATTTCTTGCCTCCGGCAGCGAATGGGGAACGCGGGGACTGGAAACTGCCATAACACAGGTGGAAAAAACGATTAAAGCCTGTAATCCTGCCATAAAAGACGTAGTAATAATGGTTGAAGGCTCAACTCTGGTTTTATAGTCATTTTTTTTGCACAATTTTGGAAGCTTTGACATAGCGGGTTTGACTTTGCAGTATTATTTGTTGTAATAACAACATTGTGTCCGCGATACATTCTTTAATGTGCAAATAGCCACAAAATGTTTCAAATTTACAAACAAAAAGCAAAAAAGTGTGGTACAATGCTCATATCTTACTAAATTGGAGTTGAGAACATGGAAGAAAAGAAAAACATTGGAAAGTTATTCTTGGGCGAATGGAACACAAAAACCATCGTAGCTGTTGCCGTTGGTGCAGCCTTATTTGGGGTACTTATGTGTTACGGAGGAATTCCTATTTTCACAAACACAAGCCTTACAACTGCAATGCTTGTACCTGTTATCGTAGGTGGCCTTTTTGGACCTCTTCCTGCATTTGTTGCTGCAGGAGTTGGAAACGTAATTGCAGACTTAATAGGTGGCTGGGGAATGTGGTTTGACTGGTCAATAGGAAATGCAATTATGGCTTTCTGCGTTGGACTTCTTCCTGTCTATGGAGCAAACATAAAAGAAGGCATATTTGAAGTCAAACACATGATTATCTATGCTATATGTTGTGTTCTTGGAAATGTTGTTGCATTTGGTGTAATAACTCCAATTTTAACTGTTCTCTTCTATGGTGGAGATCTTGAAGTAACCTTTATTCAGGCATTTGCAGCAACACTTGGAAACTTTGCTGTATTGGTAGTCGTTGGAATACCACTGCTTAAGATTCTTGCAAACCGCTACAAATCAAGATCAAATCTTGTTCAAGAGCAAAGCGATAGTTATTAATATTATTTTAGAAATGGGACTGCTTAAAAAGTCCCATTTCTTGTTTTTACAAACCCTTATTTTTTACGAAACTTTGCTTTTGCAAGTCTTCGCTTTTTCAAACCTTTACTTTTACAAACCTTTGCATTTACAGGTCTTTGAAAAACCTCAAAAAACAAAAAAATACAAAAACAGGAACAGTTCATGTCAAATGCTGTAATTCGATTTAAGAATTTTGGGTTCCAGTACAAAGTACAGAAAGAACCCACATTGTATGATATAAACCTTGAGATTCATAAAGGGGAAAAAGTCCTCATTCTTGGAGGTTCAGGCAGTGGAAAATCCACTTTGGCAAATTGTATAAACGGGCTTATTCCGTTTTCTTATGAAGGAATTATAACAGGCTCTTTGGAAGTCAACGGAAAAGAAACCAAAGATGCTTCCATATATAAATTGAGCAAGGAGGTTGGAACTGTTCTTCAAGACAGTGATGCTCAGTTCGTAGGACTGTCTGTTGCAGAAGACATAGCTTTTGCAATGGAAAATGAATGCATCCCACGAGCTCAAATGGTTCCAATAGTACAAAAATATGCTGCAACAGTAGGAATGCAGGATTTCCTGAAGGCAGTACCTTTTGAACTTTCCGGAGGCCAAAAACAAAAAGTAGGCATAGCCGGAGTTCTTGGAAGCGATGTTGACATTCTAATCTTTGATGAGCCGTTGGCTGCACTGGACCCCAAAATGGGCGAAACGGCAATAGAACTTATAGACCAACTTGCCCAAGAAAAAGAAAGAACAATAATTATCATAGAACACAGACTTGAAGATGTACTTCACCGCCGTGTAGACCGCATTATTCTCATGGATAATGGCCGCATAGTTGCAGACACTCCCCCTGATAAGCTTTTGAAAAGCACTCTTCTCAGTGAGTATGGAATAAGAGAGCCTTTGTACATAACGGCAATGAAATATGCCGGTTGTCAACTTGAAGGAAACGAAGGCCTAAGCAGTATTGATAACATGATCTTCTCTGATGACAGTCGTGAAAAACTGCTGAACTTCTTTAATGGAGAAGTTCCTCCTCATGAAACACATATAAAAGAAAATCTTATAGAAGTGGACAATGTATCATTCTCGTATGAAGGTGATGACAGCCACAATGTTCTAAAAGACGTCTCTTTTACAATACGAAGAGGTGAGAGAATAGCTGTTGTTGGCCGTAATGGAGCCGGAAAATCCACGGTAGCCAAACTCATTTGCGGAATTTGCAGACCAAACAAAGGAACAATAACCATAGGTGACAAAAATGAAAAAGACCTTTCCATAAAAGAAATTGGCGAACGTGTAGGTTATGTCATGCAAAACCCAAATCAAATGATTGTAAAAGACACAATAAAAAACGAAGTGGAATATGCACTCACTTTAAGAAACATGCCAAGGGAAGAATTAGTCAAAAGAGCAACTGAAACTCTTAATGCCTGTAGCCTTTTTCCAATGCGCAACTGGCCGGTCGACACTGTAAGCTACGGGCAAAAGAAGAGAATCACAGTTGCTTCAATACTTGTCTTACAGCCCGATGTCATAATATTAGACGAACCTTCTGCAGGACAGGATTTCAGAAGCTATACAGAGATAATGAAGTTTCTCAATGTACTTAATGAAAAATACAATAGGACAATTGTTTTCATCACACACGATATGCACCTTGCACTGGAAAACACAGACAGGGCCATCGTTTTCACAGATGGAAAACTTATCAAAGATGACAAAACATTTGCAGTCCTTGCAGATAACGACACTATAGAAAGAGCAAACCTCAAGCAGACATCTCTTTATAAACTTGCCCAAAGGCTGGGCCTGGAACCTGAAAAAGTCACACGCAACTTCATAATGTATGAGCACAGTAAAAACAAAAAAGCAAAGGAGGAAGAAAAAATATGAACAACAAATTTCTAATAAATTTCACTCCTGGCAATACAATGATGCATAAACTTACAGGAGGAACAAAGGTTCTTCTTTTCATATTATTCACAGTAGCAATCATTGCAACGTTTGACATAAGAGTAATAGCAGTACTTTCAATTTTTCCATTAGCAGCCATCATATCAATGAGACCAAACTATAAACCAATAAAATTTATGTTGGGCTTCATGACACTGACAATTGGAATAATTGGCTCCATAATGTTACTTGTAGTATCTCCAAATGCAGGACTTACCAACGTAGGAGGCTCCACAGTCCTTTGGCGCCTTAGTGAAAACTTCTACATTACAAAAGAAACACTTTGGTATTTGTTTGCCATATATATAAAAAGGCTTGCCTCCTTCTTGGTCGTAATAGCTTTCATTCTTGCAACAACACCAAGTGAATTTGCATCAGGACTTGCTTTTTTGCATGTCCCCTACAAAGTATGTATAGTAGTTTCTTTGGCATATAGAACTATCCCGGACATTGCAATGCGTTATACAGACATTAAAAACAGCATGCAAATGCGAGGGGTGGAGCTTTCAAAAAAAGCCTCTTTAGGCAAAAGACTTAAAGCAACAACAGCTCTTCTTGTTCCTCTTGTAATGTCATCATTCGGACGAGTCGACACAATTGCCAACGCAATGGACTTAAGAGGTTTTGGACGTCTCAAAAAGCGAACATGGTATGCAGAGCACGAACTTACAAAAGCCGATAAATTCTTTAGAACTTTCTGTATTTTCTTTGCTCTTGGAATTATAGCTTACATTGTGTGGTTCAGAATTATAAATGCTTGGCCGGCAACATGGTGGAGCCCGTTCATCGCCCGCGAAGATATTATACAGGTAGGACGTTTTGAAAACTTATCAATAATTAAATGGTTCAGCAAATAAAAGAATAAGCAAATAAATTAGGATTTTGCACAAAGTTCTAAAAGAAAGGAGTTTGACATGAAAAGACCCGTCGTATTACAGACCGATTTTGG
>CAVGEF010000060.1:0-8492 GCA_963628205.1 Bacteroidaceae bacterium | reverse complement strand
GTATCAGTATCTACAATGAAAGGCGTTTGCAAAATAGTAGACCCAACCCTTGAAATTTTTGATTCTACACATACTGTAAGGCAATTTGATGTTCTTAAAGCAAGTGATGCTTTGTACTATGTCGTCCCGTTTTGGCCAGGTGGAACAGTTTTTGTTTCTGTAGTAGACCCGGGAGTTGGAACATCCCGTAAATCTTGTGTTGCACTTCTGGAAAACGGAAGCTACGTTGTTACTCCGGACAACGGCTCTCTTACATATTTGAAAGAAAGAATAGGCATAAAGAAAGTACGTGAAATAGACGAAACAACTAATCGTTTCCCTACTACCAAAGAAATTCATATTTTCCACGGAAGAGACGTCTATGCTTATACAGCAGCGCGCCTTGCAAGTGGAGTAATTGACTTTGAAGGTGTTGGCCCGGAATACCCGGTATCAGAAATCGTAGAAGCCCCTTATATAAAACCGGAAAAGAGAGAAGATGAAGTCTATGGAATGATAGCAGACTCTTCCAGACATTTTGGCCTTATTACAACAAACATTCCTTTCAAGTGGCTCTCAGAATGCAAGATGGAATATGGAGACGATGTAAGAGTGCACATAGAGCACAAAGGTCAATGCATTATTGATGAAGTTGTTCCAATTGCAAAAAGTTTTGGTTTTGTCCCTCAGGGAAGTGATTTAGTCTATAACTCGGAAACCTTTACAGTAGAGTTTGCAACTAACCGCGGAAACATAGTTGTAAAGAACGATATTGGAGACGGTATAGACTGGACACTTAGTGTGAAAAAAGTTTGAGAGAGGTTTTTACAAATGAATTTTGAAGAAACAAAAGACCTTTGCACAAGAAAACACGTACCAAACGGTGGTTTAATTGCTGTACAAAGTGACTACGGCATGGAAGGTACTGCTTCCAAGATTGTTGGTAGCATACTGTCTACAAGCCCAAAGACGGAAGTCTATAATATTATAAGCGCAATTCCCAAAAAAGATGTTTCAACTGCCTCTTGCGCAATATATTCATTCTTTCAATTCTTCCCAGTTGGTAGCGTATGCCTCTCGCTTGTAGGAGAAGGAAAACCCTGTGTCGTGAAAACCTCACAAGGGCGTTACATCATAACGCCTGACAACGGAACACTTACAGCATGGTATGCAAAGTTCCCATTTACAATGGTTAGGGAAATTGACTTATCCAAAGCACCGGGCAACTGTATTCCGCTTGCTTGGGCTGCAGCACGTCTTGCAAGCGGGCAGTGTTCATTTGAAGAAATGGGCCCCGCTTACGCTGTTGAAGACATTGTTCTCATCAATGTAAAACCGCCAAAAGTTGAAAACGGTCTTGTAGAATGTGGAATTTTCAGTCTTGTAAAAAATTTTGGAAATTTGAATTTGTCTGCAACCTACGAAGAATTTGAGAAATCAGGTATTCGTTTTGGAGACCATGTAAATGTCTTATTACTCAGAGACGGCGCTGAAATCTTCAACGAAGATATGCTATACGAGCATTCTTTTGGTTTTGCAAACCCCGGGGATCCAATTCTCTTTAATGGCAGTACAGGCTACATGGGACTGGGACTTAACCTTGAAAGTTTTGTTGCAAAATACATGCCGGAATCAATGGCTCCGGGTTTTGACCTGTCCTGTTATGAACTTGTAATAAAAAGGATTTGATTATGGGTGATACGAAAAACAAAATCATTAACAAACCCGATATTGTCCTCATGACAGACTTTGGACTTACAACAGGCTTTGTAGGCTCCATGTACGGAGTTATTCGAAAAGTAGATCAAAGCCTTGACGTGTTTGATCTTAACCATGAAATAAGAGCATTTGACATGCGCCAGGCTTCATTTTTACTTGCAGACACTATCCCATATTGGAAAGACGGAACAATTTTTGTCTCTGTAGTAGATCCCGGAGTTGGAACTTCACGCAAGTCCTGCGTTGCTCTTTTAGACAATGGAAGCTACATCGTTACTCCTGACAACGGAACTCTTACAGCTGTCAAATCAAACATCGTAGCTGTCAGAGAAATAGACGAGCGCGTAAACCGCCTTGCCGGGTCAGAGAGGGCAAACAGTTTTCATGGCCGCGATGTCTATTCTTATACTGCAGCACGACTTGCAAGCGGAATAATTGACTATGAAGGCGTAGGCCCACAGTATCCTGTAGACGAGATTGTACTTTTCTCACAAACCCAAAGCCATGTAGAAAAAGGTCTTGCACGAGGACACATAGCAGGCTGTCTTAAGCACTTTGGCTCACCGGGAACCGATATCCCTGTTCCGGATTTCGAAAAAACAGGGATAGTCTTTGGAGACATGGTGCAAGTCCGTATTGAAAAAAAAGGGAAAGTTCTTTTTGACAAGCCGGTTCTCTACCACAAATCTTTTGGATACGTTCCGGAAGGAGAACCCATTTTGTCTAATGGAAGCACAAGCCCTTACATAATAATAAGCCTCAATAAGCGCAATTTTGCACTACAGTATCTTCCCGATATCTTCAATACCGGTGAAGAATTAGCTGATTACACTATTGAAATCTCAAAACTTCCCAAGGAGGTATAACATGAAACCTTTTATTGTAATGCAGACCGATTTTGGCGTAGGTGGCGGTGGAGCCATGTATGGAGTATGTAAAACAGTTGACCCGGAGCTTGGAGTATACGACCTAAGCCATGTAATTGAAAAATTCAACGTTGAAGCAGCTTCCAAATCACTGGTATCTGTAATGCCATACTGGCCACAAGGAACAGTTTTTGTATCTGTAGTAGACCCCGGAGTTGGAACTTCAAGACGCGCATGCGTTGCAAAGACCTCCAACGGTTACTATGTTGTAACACCCGACAACGGAACTCTTGCACTTATAAAGAAAGAGTTTGGAATAGATGCTGTCAGACAAATAGATGAAAAAGTCAACAGGCTAAAAGGAACCGAGAAAACAAGCATCTTCCATGGCAGAGACTTATTTGCTTACTGCGCAGCACGTCTTGCAAGTGGAATTATTGATTTTGAGGGTGTAGGCCCTGAATATCCTGTTGAAGAAATTATTCTCTAGGATTTATCCAAGACAAGCTGATAAAAATTTTTCACAATCCCAATAAGAGCCACACTTAAGAAGTGCCAAAAACTCAGCATTTCCTTTGTGTCCTCTTATTGGAGATTGAACAGCATCGTAAATGCCTACCCCTTCACTTTGCAAGTTTTCAAAAACATTTTTGAGTGTTTTTTCAAGTAAAGCAGGATCTTCAATTACACCAAAGAAATTTTCCTGCCATTTAGGTACTTCAAATTGGGGTTTAATCAAAGCAACAAGCCAAGTATTTCCAACAAGATCCAATATGTGAGACGCAGCTCCTTTTATAGAACGAAAAGACAAATCTGCAACAGCTGCATTTGCAAGAGGATTCAAATCATTTTTTGTTAAAGTCATAATATTTTGTTTTTCATGAACAATAACTCGCTTATCACTTCGAATCTTGTAATCCAAAAGATTAAAACCTACATCCACACTGTGAACAAAAGAAGCTTTATGTTGCAAAAGGCAGTCTGTAAAACCACCGGTAGAAGAGCCAGCATCAAGCATAGTAAGACCTTCTACATTAAGATTAAAAGTCTCAAGCGCTTTTTCCAGCTTAAAGCCACCTCGTGAAACATATTTTGGGAAAACAATTTCAATAATAGCCTCATTTGGATACATTGCATGAAAATCACTGCAAAGCTCGCCGTTTACGTACACATTCTTACATGACACTAATGCCATTGCTTTGTCTTTGGTGAGAGTTGCATCTTTTTGCTGTAACAGTTTTATTATGCTGCTTTTCATGCTCGTGACTTTGCAAAACCTCTTTACTTTTTGTATGCTACTTCAAAATACAAATTTTTCAACAATTCTTGTAATAGATAAAGCTTTTCCTGTTTGTGCATCAGCTTGTACAACAACACCGTAAAGTTCTGCAATGTTATCTAAAACTTTAGCTTTCATTGGCATTTGTGTTTTTTGCCTTGTTATTGCAAGCTCCGGATTACTGCCAATAACACTGTCTTTTGGTCCGCACATTCCAAGGTCTGTAATAAAAGCAGTTCCTTTTGGAAGTATTTTTTCATCCATTGTTTGAGTATGTATATGCGTTCCCACAACAGCTGTAACTTTTCCATCCAAGAAGAAGGCCAAGGCCTCTTTTTCTTCTGCGTTTTCTGCATGGAAATCAACAAATATAAGTTTAGACTTAACACTTCTAAGCAAATCCAATGCAGTCTTAAAAGGGTCGTCTATTGGAAACATATTTATTCTGCCCTGCAGATTAATAACGCAAACATCTCCAACAACGACTCTTCCACACCCGGGAAGAGCACTTGAGTAATTGGCGGGCCTTAACAGTCTCTCTTGGGATGTCAAATAACTTTCTACAAGTTCTTCGTCTTGCCAAATATGATTGCCCGATGTTATCACATTGACCCCGGACCCGAACAACAAATCTACTTGTTCAGGTCTTATACCAAATCCATTGTTGGCATTCTCTCCGTTGAGTATGACAAAATCGGCCCTGTATTTTTTTATTAAAGACGGCAATCTGAAAGAAACAGCCCTGCACCCGGGATCTCCGTATACGTCTCCCAAGAGCAGAGTTGTAAAGGTTTTTGCACCCATGTTGCACTTATACCTTATCTTGCGTACTCAACAGCACGCATTTCACGAATGATAGTTACCTTAATTCTTCCAGGATAACGAAGCTCAGCTTCTATTCTGGTGGCAATGCCTTTTGCAATAGTTTTTGAATCTTCATCGGAAACAGTGTCGGAATTTACAAGTATTCTCAACTCTCTTCCGGCCTGTATTGCAAATGCTTTCTCAACACCTTCAAACGACATTGCTATATCCTCAAGATTTTCAAGTCTCTTGATATAATTATCCAAAGACTCTCTTCTTGCACCCGGTCTTGCGGCACTAATGGCATCAGCAATTTGCACAATTATGCTCTCAATGCAACTTGGTTCAACATCGCCATGGTGTGAATGTATTGCATTAACGACACGGGAATCTTCTCCAAGTCTCTTGGCAAGGTCTGCACCCATTTCTGCATGGTTGGACTCACTGTCCGTAACAATGCCTTTACCAATATCATGAAGTAGTCCGCCTCTTCTTGCAATTTCAACATTTGCTCCAACTTCAGAAGCTATCATGCCGGCAATAACAGCAACTTCTCTTGAATGACTTAAAACATTTTGACCGTAACTTGTTCTGAAGAACAATCTTCCCAAAGCCCTGATTGTCTCTTGACTCATATTGTGAATACCCAAGTCAAAGACAACTTTTTCGCCTTCTTCAGCACAAATGCGGTTAACTTCTTTGGTAACTTTAGTAACAACTTCTTCAATTCTGGCAGGATGAATACGCCCGTCCTGAACAAGTCTCTCAAGAGAAACTCTTGCAATCTCTTTTCTTATTGGGTCAAAACATGAAATTACAACAGCTTCCGGAGTATCATCAATTATGATATCTGCTCCAGTCAAAGTCTCTAGTGCTCTAATGTTTCTGCCTTCACGACCAATAATACGTCCTTTCATTTCGTCGCTTGGAAGACTTACAGAGCTAACTGTGCTTTCAGAGCTGACTTCCGTTGCCAAACGCTGTATTGTCGTAACAATTATATCGCGGGCTGTTTTATCGGCCTTAGCCAATGCTTCTTGCTCAATCTTATTAATAATAGCCTGGCCATCTTTGACGGCTTCTGATTGCATCTTATCTATAAGAAGGTTTTTGGCATCTTCACACGACATTCCTGCAACGCGTTCAATCTCAGCTAACCATTTGGCTTCACTTTCTGAAACCTGCTTGTCTCTGAGCTCTAACTGCTCTTCTTTATCTTGTTGCAAAGACTTGGTTTTCTCAAGGTCCTCTTGAACCTTCTCCAAGTTCTCTTCCTTCTGGAGTAATCTTCGTTCAAAACGTTGAAGCTCATTTCTTCTGTCACGTGCTTCACGTTCCTGTTGCATCTGCTCCTTAAGGAGTGTATCTCTGGTCTCAAGCAAGAGTTCCTTGCTTTTCGCTTCAGCTTCCTTGATAGCTTCCTGATTCAGTCTAATAGCTTTTTGCTCAACTGAGGTAAGCTTTACTTTTCCATACAGCCAGCGTGCAAGCCAGCCAATTCCAATACAACCAAGACAAAGAAGGATTGATATGAGTACATTATTCATACTATCCCCCTTCAAAAGAACTTCAAAAGTTCCCTTTTAATCAAATAATTGTAAAGTTTGCAAGTTTGAGTGTCAAGGCGCAAAAAAAACCGGAGCTACTGGAACTCCGGCTGAACTTTCATTGATTTCTGAAAGTTTTAATTGAGGTTTTTGTAAAAACCCTTTGGAAACGGCTGTAATTAATCCTTTTCCTCTTTCTTTGCCTTAGCTTTCTTCTCTGGCTTCTCAGTTTTCTTTGTAAGCTCAAGAATAGCCATGTCGGCAGCATCACCAAGACGATTAGCTGTCTTGATAACACGTGTGTATCCACCGTGAACGTCGGCATAAAGCGGAGCGATCTCAGTGAACAATTTGTTTACTACTGCTTCATCAAAAAGAATAGCAGAAGTAAGTCTGCGGTTGTGTACGTTGTCAACCTTTGCTCTTGTAATCATCTTTTCTGCAAGGCGCTGAACTTCCTTGGCCTTAGCCTTGGTTGTTTCAATTCTTTCATAGCGGAACAGGCTTGTTACCATGTTACGCTTGAGAGCTTTGCGCTCTGCATTGGTTCTGCTAAGAGCGTTGAATCCAATCTTATGCTTCATTGTTATCTTCCTTGTTGCCCGGGACCCTAATTGAGTTCTTCAGGACACTGTAATCTGTCATTCCAAGTCCAAGGTTCCACTCCTTGAGCTTATCTTTGATTTCGGATAGCGACTTTTTGCCAAAGTTTCTTGTCTTTGCAATCTCATCCTCAGTCATTCTTGTTAAATCACCAATCGTGCGAATGTTTGCATTCTTAAGACAGTTGCTTGAACGAACAGTAAGCTCAAGTTCCTCAACTGAAGTAGAAAGAATCTTGCGAACTTGTTCTTCAGCTTCATCAACTTCTTCTGTTCCTCCAACCATACTTTCATCAAAATTGATGAAAATTGAGAAATGATCCTTGGCAATCTTTGCAGCTTCAGCTAATGCATTCTCAGGAGAAATTGTGCCATCTGTCCAAATCTCAAGATTAAGCTTGTCGTAGTCGTTTCTCTGACCTACACGAGTAGGCTCTATGGAATACTTAACACGAGTGACAGGTGAGAAAATTGCATCGATTGGAATCGTACCAATAATCTCAACATAGTTTTGGCTCAACTCAGCCGGAACGTAGCCTCTGTTAAAGTCAATTTGAACGACCATTTCAATATTTGCATCATCCATCATATCAAAGATCTCAAGGTCTTTGTTTATGACTTCGACACGGTCTTTCTCAAAATCAGCACCGGTAATAGTACCAGGTCCTTTGCATTCAAGAGAAATAGTTGTTGTTTCTACTTCTTCAGGCATTCTTAATCTAAGCTTCTTGAGTCTTGCAATAATCTCACAAATGTCTTGTTTGACACCTGGAAGAGCCTCAAACTCACTGGAAATAAGATGAGAACCGCCCTCTGCATCGTAATAGGTAAACCATACTGCTGTAATTGCATAGCCTTGAATCGAAGACAAAAGAACTCTACGTAAAGTATTTCCAATTGTTGTTCCAAAGCCTCTTTCAAAAGGATAGGCTGTGAACTTACCGTAATTGGCTTCTACTTTGCTGTGTTCCATTGAAACCGATTTGGGTTTCTTAAAACCCTTCATTAGGTTTTTGCGTGCCATTGACACTCCTTTACTATACCAGAGCCTTACCATAAAAATGATGTAGCTCTGGAGAACCGAAACTCAAAGCTTATCTGGAATAAAGTTCAACGACTAACTGCTCGTTGACTCCCTCAAGCTCCTTGACCTCTTCTCTTCTTGGAATTGCCACGAACTGACCTTTCATGTTGTCTGCATCAACTGTAAGCCATGGGCAAACACCGCTCTTGCTGACTTCAATCAAGCTTTCCTTAATGGAAACCATGTTCTTGCTGTTTGGAGCAATTTCAACGACATCACCCGGTTTAAGTCTATAAGAAGGGATATCAACACGCTTTCCGTTAACAAATACGTGACCATGTCCAACAAGCTGTGAAGCCTGTGGGCGACTGCATGCAAAATGCATTCTGAAAACAACGTTATCAAGACGTCTCTCAAGGAGAGCAACAAGGTTCTCACCTGTCTTTCCCGGAAGTCTGCTTGCTTCGTTGAATGTAAGCTTGAATTGTTTCTCAAGCATGCAGTAAATTCTCTTGAGCTTCTGTTTTGCACGAAGCATCAATGCGTAGTCGGTAGGCTTCTTTGAGCGAGCCTTTGGATCCCTGCCAGGAAGTCCGCATTCAGCCGGATTATTCATAGGGCATTTTGCGGAAAGGCATCTTGAACCCTTAAGAAAGAGCTTAGCTCTCTCTG
>CAVGEF010000059.1:0-9890 GCA_963628205.1 Bacteroidaceae bacterium | reverse complement strand
GTGCAATGTCCAGTGCAATCACAAGGGCCAAAAGCATCAACGTTTGTGATGTCGTTGGCAAAAAAAGAATATACTTTGCCGGGACGCTGTTTTTTGCTTTTAGAGACCATAGCCTGCCAGCGATCCGGGCCCAAAGCACCTGTAAAAAGAAATTCAACCTTTCCCCCTGTTTCCGATACTCCATATACACGGGCCTTTCTAACACGGGTATCATTTACAACAACGATGCTCCCAGGCTCAACATATGATGCAAAATCCACCATCTTAGAATCAATATAGGCACCTGTTTTTCTATCTATAACCAAAAGTCTGTCATCACCGCGTCTTTCTGCCGGCGTTTGGGCAATAAGATTTGCCGGTAAATCAAAAGTAAATTCACTGATTTTCATATACTAAAAAACTCCAATATTCCAAGTAAGCATTTTGCAAACTTCTCGAGGCTTTCAAATTTATCTAAAACTTTTGCACAAAACATTTTTATAAAACATCAATCAAACAATGTTCCTTGAGATTCTTTCTCAAAAACATCAAGACTGGGCAAATTAGACATTCCATTTGCCTTCATTTGAGCTTCCATCCTATCTTGAAGCCCCAAAAGCTCATACGCTTTAGCTGTAACCATTCTGCCCCGGGGCGTGCGTTTCAAATAACCTTTTTGAATTAAATAAGGCTCGTAGAAGTCTTCAAGAGATTCTATTGCTTCTCCTACAGAAATACAAAGCGTCTCTGCACCAACAGGACCACCGCCGTAAAATTCAATGATTGTCCGCAAAATATTGCGGTCCTGATCTTCAAGTCCGTTGAGGTCTATTCCAAGATTTTTGATACTGCGGTAGACAACATTTGTATTAATTACACCGTCTGAAGTAACTTCTGCAAAATCACGGAACCGTCTGAGAAGTCTATTGGCAATTCGTGGAGTTCCTCTGGAACATTTTGCCAAAAGAGCAACTGCGTCATCTTCTATTGGCACATTTATAAGACTTGCACTGCGCTTGATGATTTGACCCAGCTCTTGCTCATTATAAAACTCAATCCTACAATTAATTCCAAACCTGGTTTGAAGAGGAGAGCTTACCATTCCAGCCTTTGTAGTTGCACCAATGAGAGTAAAATGAGGAATTGGAATTCTCATGGTTCTTGCACTGGGGCCCTGTCCAATTACCCAATCTATCTCAAAATCTTCCATTGCAATGTAGAGCATTTCTTCCAAAGCAGGCTTTAATCTATGTATTTCATCTATAAAAAAGACCGAGTTTTCTGTCACATTGGTTAAAATCCCGGCTAAGTCTTTTGGCTTATCCAAAGCCGGAGCACTTGTCATTCTAATCTCTGAGCCCATTTCATTGGCAACAATGGAAGCCAATGTGGTCTTTCCAAGTCCGGGAGGACCAATTAAGAAAACATGGTCCAAAGCCTCGCCTCTTTCTCTTGCAGCTTTGATAAAAACACCCAAGTTTTCTTTTATTTTCTTTTGACCTTGAAAATCACAAAGAAACTTTGGTCTTAAGATGTTCTCTTGCGCATCTGTATCTTGGTAGCCGGTAGCCATAATTGAAGTATTTTGCAAGACATCAATATCATCCATTACAAGACCTCCTCAAAGCTGAATTCCGTTTTTGCCTTTGAACAGCACCCCAATAAGTAACACAAAACCTACGATAAAGCCACAACCGATGACCTGAAAAGCCATTCTTCAATTGCACTTTGTCCGTGAGATGCAACATATTCTTCATTGTCTTTCAATAGCCCGGATACGACATCAAGGGCCTTCTTTTTGTCATACCCCATCTCAACAAGAGCATCAATTATGTCTTGATACTTCTTAGAAGCTCCACTTGCAACATTTTGAGGTTTTGCATCTTCCTGTGTAAATACCAGTGTATCTCTTAATGCAAGAATAATCTTTTGGGACGTCTTGGCACCCAACCCCGGAATACGGGAAAGAAATGAAACATCACTTTGGTCCAATGCAGTAATAAAATCACGAACTCTGACACCTGACAGTATTTTCATAGCCTGCTTAGGGCCAATACCATTGACTTTTATGAGTTCCAAAAAGAGTCTTCTTTCATCTTCGTCGCAAAATCCAAAGAGTGTCATACCGTCATCTTTGTGTTGCAAGTATGCAAGAAGTCGCACATTATTGCGGTCAGAGCCCTGCAAAGAAGAAAGCTTAGTAGCTGTTTGGGAAGATACAATTAATTCGTATTCAATACTGCCGCCCAAAATTATTACAGACTGAGGGCAAACATAAACAAGCTGTCCAATTATTGCATTTATCATTTAAGAATCCCAAGCCTCCCCTGTGTAGTACTCGTATTACCCCAGCAGACTGCTGCCGCAAGCGCATCGGCAGCGTGATCGGGCCGTGGTATTTTGTCCAATCCAAGAAGAAGACGACACATCTCCTGCACCTGTTTTTTTTCTGCTCTTCCATAGCCTGTTATTGCAATCTTTATTTGCAAAGGTGTAAACATACTCACCGGAATGGCAAGCTGATGCATCCTGTACGAAACAGCTCCAATGACCTTTGCAACCCCAATTGCAGACACCTCATTTTTTGCAAAATAAATATCTTCAATTGAAACGTGCTGCGGATTATATTTCTCAACCACAGAGCCAATCTCGTCTGCAATAAATGCAATTCTATCTTCAAGCCTGTCTGTTGTTTTAGTATTTATAACACCAAAACAAACAGGCCGGAACTTTTGACCGACAAAATCGACCACGCCCCAGCCTGTATTTGCAAGACCTGGATCTATGCCCAGTATTACCATACCTTTCTCTATAAATTACTCTTCGTAGAAATCATCCGGAAGGTCAAGGTTTGTTGAAACTTGCTGAACATCATCAAGATCTTCAAGTCTTTCAACAATATTCATAACCTTTTGAGCTTTTTCTTTTTCAAGAGAAACAGTAGTGTCTGCAATCTTGTTTATATCGGCACTTTCCTGCTCAAAGCCGGCAGCCTGCATAGCTTCAAGAACAGCACCAAAATCAGCGGGAGCTGTGGTAACTTCAATAGTTCCGTCTTCATTCACAACATCTTCTGCACCGTTTTCAAGAGCAGCCGTAAAAATCTCGTCCTCTGAATACTTGTTTGCATCGTATGTTATGACACCTTTTGTCTGGAACATGTATGAAACACATCCGCTAGAACCAAGGGAACCGCCAAGCTTTGTAAGAGTGCTTCTTACATCTGCTGCAGTTCTGTTCTTGTTATCTGTCAAAGTATCAATGATGATTGCAACTCCGCCAGGTGCATAGCCCTCGTAAGTAAGTTCCATGAACACTGCATTGCCCATTTCGCCGGAACCTTTCTTAATGGCTCTTTCGATATTGTCCTTTGGCATGTTCTCTGCACGAGCCTTGAGAATGGCTGTTCTAAGAGCTGCGTTGGTATCTGGATCTGCTCCCCCCATCTTTGCAGCAACACTGATTTCCTTAATCAGCTTTGTGAACTTTTGGCCACGCTTTTGGTCGGCGATGCCTTTCTTGTGCTTGATTGTAGCCCATTTACTATGACCTGACATAAAAACCTCTTTGTTAATGCATTAAGAATAACTATCAAATTTTACATATTGGCTTTTTTACTGTCAATAGAATTAAAAACAATGGAAGTACAATGAAAGTACAATGGAAGTACAACCTAATTTTGTTTTGGTTGACCCCTTTGAATACACAACGCTATAAGTCTCTTAAAGCGTTCTCCACTTCAAATTCTCAAACCTGTAGGGATTTTAAAACTTCCAAGGCAGCGTAATCGGCAACTAAAAGACCGCTGTCTGACGGCACAAGGTGGCTATCTTTGATATAAAAACCATCAAGATTGCAAGTCAAATTATTCAACAGGTCATCACTTACATGACATCCAAAATTATTTTCAAGACGTGCTAAATCAACACCGCCTTTATACCTTAGTCCCATGAGAACAAACTCTTCCAAAGTCTCTTTTGCGGAAAGCTTTTCGCACTCAACATTACTGAAAATAGGGCTTGAAATATAATTTAAGACCGATTTTTTTATCTCACATCTACGCACTGTGCCATTATTAAAACCTGTAGAGGCAGCACCCGGTCCCAGACCCATATAAGGCTTATATGCCCAATACCTGCAATTATGAATACCCCATTTGGATTTTTTTGCAAAATTGGAAACTTCATAATGCTCAAAACCTTTTGAATACAAAAAAGACCAAATCGTCTCAAGGAGCGTAGCTTGTAAATCATCATTTGGAAGAGGAGGCTTTTTCTTAAAAAGAGGAGTTCCCTCTTCCAAAGTCAAAGCATAAATGCTCAAGTGGTTAGTTGGAAAATCATTGCAAAGTAAAGAAACATCGGCAAGCGGATCATGCCATGTGCCAAGACAAGTGATAAGGTCATAGCTTAGTTCACAACCGGTCTCCAATGCAATCTTTTGCGAAAGTTCAAGCCCTTTATAAGTTTCTTCCAAGGTTGCATTGCGGCCTAAAAAAGAAAGTGCCTTAGTATCAAGACTTTGGACTCCAAGAGAAAGACGGGTAAAACAACTCTCAAAAAGACCGGACATCTCCATCTTTAGGCTTTCCGGATTCATTTCCACAGTAAACTCTTTGGGTCTGCCGTTTGAACACACAAGAGATGCAATTTTTTCAAGACTTTCAAGCCCAAGACAGCCGGGATTTCCGCCTCCAATATATGAGGTTTCAAAAGGCTTGCCGTCCATAAGAGAAACAGCTTCTTCAAGTTCGCACAAAAGCTTTTCCACATAGCGTTTTTTCACATCATCGTGATAACCCGCAACCGAAAAGAAAGCACAATAAGAGCATTTGGAATTGCAAAACGGAACATGAATATACAACGAAAGAGGCTCATTATAATCAAAAGCTGTTAAAAACTCACACATCCGGCGAGTATAGACCACCAATTCTGCTTATTGGCCATATGCGTGTTACGACATAGCCATTTATTGTATCGACAGGAACAGGTCCAAAGTACCTGCCATCACCAGAGTTGTCTCTATTATCCCCCAAAGGAAGTACATAATCTTGTGGAACATACATCCCGGCTTCCTTTTTTGCCCAATTGCTACGAGCATCATCGCTTGCAGGATTTGCCATCATGCGCCCTATTGCAACATTTTTGTCATAGCCGTATTGGTCTGTAAAAGACACACTGTTATCCAAATTTTGCTGGTCTTCAACAAGGTATTTTGGCAACAATGGAGATGAGACACCCTCACTGTAAAGGCCGTCCAAACGTGCTAAAGCATTGTACCAAGTGTATGTTTGTTTTTCTATTGTCCTATGCGGTGCAGAACTTAGATTATTTTGTTCGCGGAATGAAGATTCAAGAACATACTCTCCTGTACCTGAAGCTTTTATGTAAGCATCGCCGTCTCTGAAAGTAACAGTATCACCACCAACACCGGCAGCTCTTTTTACTAGAAGTTTTTCTCTCGCATTGCCGTTCTCATCAACATCAATATTCACAAGCGAGAATGTCGCTCTGTAAAGAACTTCATTCAACAGGTTAAATAAGAAACCCCTGCTCTCATATTGAGGATTATAAAACGTGATTATCTCGTCTCTGTCAGGCTTCCTAAAGTTAAGGATTTTTGGCCCCTCAGGAAAAAGTTCAAGACCATAAGTTAGCTTTGACACCATAACTCTGTCACCCACAAGAAGAGTATTAAGCATGGACGGTGACGGAATTATGAAAAACTGAAATAAAAACTGGTTAATTAAAATGACTACAACTACAGCGAACGCAATAGCATCTAGCCATTCGAGTATCTCAGTCCAAAGCGTTCTTTTTTTGTTTTTCTTTGCCAATTTCTTGGCTTTTCTTTTTGTAAGCCATCTCTCTGTGAAAGACTGTACACCGCTAAAAAAAGCTTCCATGAAGCCAAGTATATTAACAAAGTTCCAAGTTGACAATCATGTGTAATAAAGTTAGCTTTATTGCATGAAAAAGAAACAAGAACTTCCGCAGGTTGAGCCTGTCAAAATAAAACCGCTCTTTGGTCTTAAACCGGGAGTATGGCTAACAATAGCCTATCTCTTAGCCTTACTCTTACTTTTATTCTTAATTGGCATATTACCGGACATTATTCACGGGTCAAAACGTGTTACATTTACAAGTGATGCCTACAATGCAGCAGTCTATGTAGACGGCATTTACGAAGGTGGAACGCCTTTTACACGTAAAATTGAAAGCGGTACTCACAGTGTCGTCTACAAAGTAAACGGGTGTGAAATTGACAGTTTTACGATAAAAGTCGGACATCCGGTCTTTTTCAACTGGCTCTTTCAAAGAACGCAAAAAGTTCAAAGCAATGCAACGCTAACCAAAGAGGCATTTGATGCACTTTCAAAAGAACTGCTTGAAGAAGCTTCTTTGTACGGCGCAATACTTGAATACGATGACACACACCGTTATGCAAACATTTTCACGACATATGCCCAGAGCATAAAAGGCTCACAATTTGAAACAGATATTTCTGTCTTAAAAGCTGCTTTTCTATTCATTACTACCAAAGAAATGTACGAAGATGCAAAAAATGCTATCTCAATATTGGATCTTTCTTTAGAATTGGATGCTTCAAAAATCTTTGGCATATCAGGGAACGCAAAAACTTCACAGACTTCAGACTCTTCTTTGGAAACAACTTTGGGAAAAATAATTGAAAATCCAAAACTGGAAGGCATACCTACTTTTCTTAAGACAAATTCTTTTGAGATACCGGGTTTTGCAATTCCCAGTGCAACATTTTCGAACGGGAAAAGCGTTGAAAACCAATACCCTAACGTAAAAGAAGCCGGGAAAATCGTCACAACTGAAAGTTTTAACATTTCAGGCATTTGTATAACAGAAAGCATGTGGGCTCATTTTGTTGCAGCAAATCCCAAATGGGCTGTTTCAAACAAAGAAGCTCTTGTCAATGAAGGCCTTGTAGACGAATACTACCTGGAAGGTGTTACACTTTCTACTGTTATTTCTTCCAACAGGCCTGTCAGGAATATAAGCTGGTATGCAGCAAATGCTTTTTGCACTTGGCTTTCAAGTGAAACAGGAAAAAATGTATCACTTCCAAATTGCGATCAATGGATTTGTGCCACACTCACACTAAAAGAAGCCGGATATCAAAAATCGCTTATGCCAACAATTGAAGAAAATGAACCAAGTGCAATGCTTGGTGGCGTTTGGGAAATGACAAGCACACCATACGTGCCTCTTGCAAGAATAGCAGACTATGACGCTACTTCTATCATTGAAAAATACAATGCAAAGACCGATATCATTGTAAAAGGTGGCTCGTATGTAAACAGCGCAAGTAGCATTGATGCATACACGGTTGGAACAGCGTATAAAAGTCTGTGCAGTCCTTACATGGGATTTAGAATTGTATGGAACTGACTTTCAAGGCATCTGAAAATGGAAAATACTGTAAAAAAAGATATTAAAACATTACAAGTCAATAAAAAAGCCTACTTTAATTACTCAGTATTAGAGGATTTGGAAGCCGGTATTTCTCTTGCAGGCACAGAAGTTAAATCCTTAAGAGCCGGCAAATTTTCTTTTGTAGATTCATATATAAAAATAGATAATGGAGAGCTTTGGCTCATTGGTTTTACAATTCAGCCGTATGAAAAAGGCTCTATTTTCAACCACCAAAGCGACCGCAATCGTCGTCTTTTGGTACATTCACAAGAAATTAAGAGACTTAAGCGCAAAGTTGAAGAGAAAGGCCTGACTCTTATTCCTACAAAAGTTTATCTCAAAGGAAATCTTGTTAAAGTACAAGTTTCTCTTTGCAAAGGAAAAGCATTGCACGACAAACGGGATGCAATCAAAGAGAGAGACTTAGACCGTCAATCAAAACGGGAAGCAAAAGATTACAGATTTTAGAAAACACAATAGTTGCCAAAATTCTCAAACTTTTTAAGATTTGATACATGAGGGCATTTTTACAAAAACTTCCCTACTTTTGCAGTTTTCTGATTCGCTTAAACAACCATGTATTATCTTTCTCAATATGCTTATAAACAGAATTGTAAATAGCCATGTATTTATTATGGTTTTCACTGTTTGGAATAAAAACATCTTTATCGTGTACCATACTTGAAACAGCCTCTTCGTAGGAAGCAAATTCGCCAAGAGAAACAAAAGCTGCAAGAGAAGAGCCAATGCCGGAAGCCTCATGAGTTTGAATACGCTTAACGGGAAGGCCAAAGATATCGGCACAAATTTGTACTACTGTATCATTTACAGAGCCTCCACCTGCAATGTAGAGCTCTTTGATAGTCTGGCCAGACCTCTTTTGCATCCTAAGCATGGCATGGTAAAGTTCAAGGTCAATCCCCTCAATGATAGCTCTATACAAGTCGTATTTGTCGTGGTGGTCAGTCAGGCCCATTATGACGCTTTTTGCAAAGGGATTTCCGTTGCCAGGAGCCAAATGAGGTGTCATTACAAGCCCGTTACAGCCAAGTGGAACAGTGTTTAGCTTTTCATCAAGAATTTGCTCGGCTCGCACACCCCGTTTTTGTGCTTCAACGACCTCTTCTTGTGCAAAGTTTTTGATAAACCATGTAATAATCCAGTACCCGCGGTAAAGCTGATACTCGCTATTGTAGAAACCGGGCATAACAGCAGGATAAGAAGGTAAAAACGGCTGAGGCTCAAAATAATGAGAAGTGCAGAATTGAATAGTGGAAGCTGTTCCAAGAGAGATTGCAGCTTTGTCTTCTGTGATTACAGAAAGTCCCAAAGATTCGCAAGCTTTGTCTGTTCCTGTAGAAATGAGTGGCAAATTGCATGGGATGCCGCTTTTTTTGCTTGTTTCTTCATTTATGTAACCCACAATACCGGGAGACTCAACGATATCGACTAATTTGCCAAGAGGAATATTAGCCACACATCTGGAAAGCCCTTTTTTCATCCATTTTCGTTTTCTATAATCAAAAGGAATATGGCCAACCTGATTTGCAGCTCCATCTTTCAGTGTCCCTGTGAGTTTGTAGTTAATATAAGAAGGAAGCATTACGAATTTATATGTTTTTTCCCAAAGCTCCGGCTCATTTTCCATTATCCAGTTACAAAAAGCATCTTTGTACAACATGTGAATGGTCTCTGTCATGCCAACAGATGCAAAAAGAAGTTTTTGCCACCATACGGGATTTACTTCGCCTTGGGTCCTTCGTTCATCAAGCCACAAAATAGTATTTCTAAGAGGTTTACAGTCTTTGTCTAAAATCATAACCGTATCTCTTATACACGTAATCGTAACGGCTTTTATACGCTCAAAATACTTCTTGCCCGGTTCCATGTTTGCCAGTTTTTTGAGCTCTGAATTTGCCTCACAAAGCCTGTCATAATAGAAATCAGGCTCTTGTTCTGCTCGTCCCGGAACACTTAAATCAAGTTTTATTTTTGTATATTTAAGTTGAAACGAAAGTTCAATCTCCCCTTTTTTATTTATGAGCAAAGCTCTAAGGCTCTGCGTGCCAATATCAAATGTAAGAATAAGAGGTTCCACGTACCACCTCACTTCATGCCAAACAAATTTTTTTCCAATTGTAGCACACAAACAAACTAAGGTCGATATTAGCGTTTTTGGGCTCTTGAGGCTCTTATTGCCGGTTTTTATTGTCTGTATTATTAGCCGGTATTACAACCGGTATTATTAGCCTTGCCTTTTTGAGAAAAAATATTTATTCTTCAAGAACCAATACAAATTCCATTAGGGGGTGTATTGGTTTCGACTGGCGGAAATCATGCCACCGGTTGCAGGTCAAGCGCCAACTTGTAAAACTAGCACAAAAAATTAACTGCAAAGAAAGAAGACGATCTCGTCCTCGACGAAGCAGAATTCGCTCTCGCTGCTTAATCGTAGCCAGAACGGAC
>CAVGEF010000058.1:0-5433 GCA_963628205.1 Bacteroidaceae bacterium | reverse complement strand
A
Source organism: Bacteroidaceae bacterium (assembly GCA_963628205.1). Lineage (GTDB taxonomy): Bacteria > Spirochaetota > Spirochaetia > Sphaerochaetales > Sphaerochaetaceae > UBA9732. Next base: position 5,432 of record CAVGEF010000058.1, on the reverse strand, counting down.
TGATAAACGATAAGATACTAGAAAGTGATGCTCATAAAAATGCTGTACAAGAGGGACTCTTAAATGAGAAGTTCCTTTTGGTTGCAAGTGATGTTCATGACAATGAAAACTTCCTACAACGGCTAACTAACATAGCAAATAGTCCTAAGTGTATTGCTTTTCTGTATGCAGGAGACCTGAATGTAGAAAATTATTTTATTTGTAATCTTCTTCGCTACCGCAATTTTACGTTCATTCCTGTTTTGGGAAATTGTGATAATCCTTGGGCTTGGGACACTGCCAATGTTCCAACTCCTCCATTGTATAGGACTTTGCAATATGCAAATAAAACAGGAACGTTCAATATTTATATGTCCCATGGGCATTTGTATCCATATCCGTCAAGTGTTGGACTTGAAGATGAAAATTATGAAATCTATATTACAGGTCACACTCATAAGGGCTCTCTTGAGACAGTTTTGCTTGATAATAATTGCAATTCCAATCTCATTGATGATTGCACCAAAGAAGAAATGAGAGAGGGAAAAAGCAACAAAAAGAGCAAAGCAAAAAGTGTCGTACTGTTAAATCCTGGGTCAGTTTCGTTGCCAAGAGGTGGAACAAAACCATCTTATGCTCTAATAAAAATTCCGCAAGAGGGTTCAGTCTTTGTTGAGCTTAGAGATTTTACTGACGATACTTTGCTTTCTAAGATGCCTGTAGTCTTGCAAAAGATTGAAGAAAGGAACAATTGAATTGTCTTTGGAGTTTGAAGTTGGGTCAATACAGAAATTACGGGGCAATAAAGTTGCACTGTCTTCTGAATGTTCTTCCAACATATCAAAACCCAAAGCGCAATTTATTTCATAGATTAAATACCATGCTCTTTGGCCCAATTCTATGATGTCATTTGCAAGAACCGGTCTTTTTAGAACAGAAGAAATACATTCAGCAAGGATTTTTGGTTTCAAGCTTTTCATCATTGTTTTTGGGAAAACTTTAAGCAATTTCAAATACAATGTATTTCTTTTTACTCCGTCTACAACTGTAGGATAAATCAAAGAAGGTTGTACTCCATAGCTTGAAAGGCCCAATGTAATATTTTCATTAAAGATTGCCCAGTTTGCATAATCTTTTACACAAAGTTTTGCAACTGTTTCAAACAAGTTTTCAAAATTGAATCCCATGACATTGCTTAAGGCAAGAGAGAAAGAGCCTCTGTAATCATAAGGTCCGCACTCCAAGCCTCTTATTGTATATGCAAAAGAGTCTCCTCCAAACATTTTTGCAAGTGCCAATGTTCCAAAACTCAACGGCTCTCCAATGTTAATGCGTTTGGCTGTCATTTCAATGACCGGCAAAATTTTTGAGTTGTCTGTAAAAAGAAAACTATCATCAATTATGTCTACAATGCCTTGTTCTTTTGCTTGTTTTAGATATCCCAGAACATTTCCCATTGAAACGGGGTCAAGGCCCAAATCTATGCATAGTGCATATCTTTGCATAATTGAGTCCATGTCAAAACAACCTACATTGGAGCCCAGCATTAAGATTGACTCAAAATTTGGAAGTATATAGCCGTCTTTTGTTATATGTTTGCATCCAAGAGGGCAATTTGTACAACAAGTGTATCTTGTTCCATACCTTCTTTTTGTTTCGTCTCCACCAAGATGAAAAAGCCTGGGGTCTGTTCTGTATTTGAAGTTGTCAACCGGAGCCCATCCATATTTTGAAGCAAGTGATACAAGATAAGAAGAGCCTTTTTCTTTTAGCTCTTTGCAAAATATACTTAATTCACAAGCCTTATATATTTTTGCAAAGTCATCTTTTAAGCCTTCATCTCCGCTTTCGTGAGGATTTTTACTCTCACATTCGCCCAAATTTTCACGCCCGTCTGCACCTGTGCCGTCTGCACCTGTGTCATCTGTGCCTATATTGTTTGCAACTATATCGTTTGTGCCTACATCGACTGTGACTGTACTCTTGCTTTGATCTTCATTTTTGTCTTGTTCAAAAGCATTACCGTGGCGCTTGCCACTTGCAGTAATGACAATGGATTTTATATTCTTAAATCCAAAAACTTCACCAAGACCGCCTCTTCCAAGAGAAGAGCCTTCACATACAACAACAGAAAAAGGAACTTTAAGTTCTCCTGCAACACCAATAGACATTGCTGTGCGTGTAGCATTGGTTTCCACTAAATTTTCAACTTGGCTTATTGAAAAACCAATGAAAGACTCAGAAGTATTAAAAGAAACACCGGTTTTGCCAATATTAATAATTGTGGGACGTCTAAGTCTTCCCGTGATTATAAGTGCAGCATAGCCCAGTAAATTAAGGCGCATTCCAACAGTATTTGACGCTAAGTTAAAAGTCAAAGATTGTGTGGTAGGAGAGCGGAATGTACACGTTAAGACTTCTCCCCCGGGCATGCCTGAATTTGTTACAGCAGAAGAAGTGAATACTACAGGGTTGTCAGTCTCATAGGATGATGGCTCGTTAATGCCTGAGCCAACGAAACAAGCCCAAAGTCTTGCACCCAAGGCGGGCCCTGAGACGTAAGATTCCAAGTATTGCGTTGGGATATCCCAGTCATGTGAGTTTTCAGAGGACAAGTCAATTACAAGTGCTTTTGCTTGCGGTTTGACAAAAACTTCATCGCTTTGAGACTTTAGTGAGTCCAAGTAATCAAGTTTCAAGTCAAGTTTCTTTTTGTCCATTGAACGCAAATCCTCCATTGAACACAATTTTTCCATCAAACGCCTGTTTCCCTCTGAAAGCTTATTTTCCCTATTTTGGTCATGCTTTTCCAGTATTTTTCACTTTTATTTTTCGCAGTTCTTCCAACTGGCCCTGTTTTTTCAAAAATGCACTGAAAAACTCATTTTGCGAAAACTTTTTTCTCTTCTCATCTGTGGCAGTTCAATTTTTACTTTTTATGATGGTTACTCGTAATCGCTGCCACCTATAAACTCTCTGAGAAGAGAGTCGCTTGGTACTAGGTGTGATGCTATTGGGTAAACATTCTTAAGGAAGGCCAACAGTCTTCTTGCTTGAGTATATGCTTCTCCTGAGGATGGTTTGACAGCTTTGAGAAGCGGTTGTACAAAAGGCGAAAGAACACCTGTTTCATAGTCCAGTGCACTGTTGAACATGACATTTGCATTATTTTGGTTTGTGAAAATGTGTATTCTTTCACCTCTTGCAACACTGGGCCACATGAGAAGAGTTTCTTCTGCACTTGTATCTCGTGTTCTGTAATCTCTGAGGATTCTGCGCAGTATGCGGTCATCTGTTGTAGAAACTCTGTTGCAGTCATCCATGTTAAGTTGTGTCAGTGCCGATATATAAATCTTGTAAGAAAGTTTTTCGTCTACTTTTGATGTTATTTTGGGGTTGAGCCCGTGTAAGCCCTCTATTACAAAGACAGTTTTGCCTGTAAGCCTTATTGGTCTGTTTTCATAGTAGGTTGCATTTTTTGTAAAACTAAAATGAGGAAGGTCAACTTCTTTTCCTGCAAACAAATCCCTCATATTGCAGTCAAACATATCAATGTTTAGCGCCTCTAGGGCTTCCAAGTCAGGTTTTCCGTCTTCATCAAGAGGCGCAAACTGCTTTTGTTTGTAATAATCATCCAAAGAAATCCGTATTGGCTGGTGGTCTAAAAGTCTTAGTTGTTCACACAGTCTTTTTGCAAAAGTAGTTTTCCCTGACGATGAAGGTCCTGCAATAAAAACAGCTTTTTTTTCACCTAAGGCTATTGAGTCGGCAATTTCTGCAATTTTTCTTCTTTGCAAAGTCTCTGAAAGTCTCACATATTGTGCAACAGTATTGTCACTGCACTTGGCATTAAGGTCTCCAACACATCCAACCCCAAGAAAACGCCCCCATCGCTTGTTTTCTTCATAAACTTGGAACATTGCAGAATTGTCTCTCATTTGTGCAACAGCTTTTATGTTATTTGCAACCGGATACCTAAGAAGCATTCCCTGCTTGCCATATTTGGTAAGCTCCCACACACTCAAGACCGATGTATTAGGTGCAATGGGCTCGTAGGCTATATTATAATACTCACGTATTTTATAAGCATTTACAAAAGGTTCGTTTTGGGAGTCAAGTAAGAGAGCTGTTGCTTCATAGTTTTCTTTTTTGAAGTATTGCACAGCCTCCTGATTTGAAAGATATGTGAACTCAATTGGAATTTGGCATTCTACAAGAGAACACATTTTATATGAAAGAAGTTCTATTTGCTCATTTGTAGTTTCATATTCATCATCAAAACTGAAATAAAATCCATCTCCCAGTGCATGGCCTATTACCAAATGTCTTTGGGGAAATACCAGTTTTGTTGCATAACATAGCAAAAGGCAAATGCTGTGTCTGTAAATACGCCGGCCAAAGCTTTCAAAAGCGCGTATTGGTTTGACTTCACATGACATTTGTATATGACTTTTTATTGGTCTGAGCTGTCCGTTTACAAGAGACCCAATGATTGGATTATCACAGTAATTTATTTTTGAATTGCTGAATCCTTCTTCTAAAAGTCCTGCTTTTACAAACACATCTTCTACAGATGTATAAACAGGGACTGTGTATTCTTTGTCATAGACTGTAATCTTTATTTCTTTTTCCATATAGAAACTATAACATCAATTTCCCAAAACGCAAATTTGATATATGATTGAGAATTACGCTATAATCGGTTTATATTATGTAAAAATGGCACAAGAATCTTGCAAGAAGAAAGATACGGCTAGGAGGCATGAGATGTCAGGCAAAAGGAAAGATTATATTTCATGGGATGAGTATTTCATGAGTGTTGCTGTTTTGTCGTCTTTGAGAAGTAAGGACCCAAATACCAGAGTTGGCGCGTGTATTGTCAATGCAGAAAAGAAAATAGTTGGCACGGGCTATAATGGTTTTCCAATTGGATGCAGTGATGACGAGCTCCCGTGGGAAAGAGAAGGTGAGCCTTTGGATACCAAGTATCCGTATGTATGTCATGCTGAGCTTAATGCAATTCTCAATAGCATTTCACGTGATTTGCGAGGTTGTGTCCTTTATGTTGTCATGTTTCCGTGTAACGAATGTGCCAAAGCAATCATCCAAAGCGGTATAAAAGAAGTCGTTTACATGATTAATAAATATCCAAAATCGGACAGCGTGCAGGCTTCTCTTAGAATGTTGACTGAGGCCGGGGTTGAAATCAGGCATTTTGAAAAAAATGAGGTTATAGAAATCAAAATTTGAGGTTTTTGTCAGCTTGTAATCAACGTGAGCTTCGTGAAAAGAGGAGATAAGAGGAGACCAAAGTTTGAAATATTCAATGATTTCAAGTCCCAGTGCCTTAGCCCGGGTTGTAACAACTTGGGAGGCCTCCGGGATTTTGAGTGTTGCCATGGACTTTGAAGAAGAGTCTAATCTTCACTGTTATGGCGAGCATTTATGCAGTA
>CAVGEF010000057.1:0-2000 GCA_963628205.1 Bacteroidaceae bacterium | reverse complement strand
TTATAAAACCGCTTGCCCCCATTGCAGAGTTTTACTACAACATAAGACACGTGAAACCACTTTTCACACCATATTCAATCAGTATTTTAGAAAAAGGCTCTAATTTTTCTCATGCAAAAGCCACAAAAGAGCTTGGATATAATCCAAGACCACTGGAAGAAACAATTGAAGATACTGTCAAATGGATTTCCAAAGAGGTTTTGGCCAAAGCTTCCAAGAAATGAGCATTGTGAGAGGTTTTTGAAAAACTCTTGAGAAAAACAAAACTGTCCTTTCGATTTTCCAATAAAAACTAGAAGTCATCAGGTATTTTCTTTATTACAAAGTAAGTCTTTGAGTATTGCAAAATACCTTCCTTTTGCATTTTGGAAAGCTCATTACACATTGCACTGCGGTCCGTGTTCAGGTAATCGGCAAGTTGCTGTCTGTTAAAAGGAATTTCAAACGAAGTGCTTCCATGAATTTTAATACATTCAGAAAAATAAGAAATAAGCCTTCCTCTTATGGTTTTTGGACTTGAATGTAAGATTTTACGTAACAAATGCAGACTTCTTGATACCGATACAAAAAGAAGATTAGCCATAAGTCTTTCATGACAATTACAATTTTTGACGCAAGGATGCATAATTTTAGAGGCACTGAGGAACATGATTGTCGCATTGGAATAGGCCTTAACTGAGACAATAATGGGATTTCTTGCCCCACAAGCGTACTCTTCTGCAAAAGACATTCCGGGTTCCAAGGCACGTACAATGTTGTTATTTCCCCAAATATCACAAAATTCAACGGTAACAGAACCGGAAAGAACTATTCCAATTTCAGAAACAAAAGAGCCCTCATATAGAATAATTTCACCTTTTTGATAAGACCTTTCACGAGCATTGAGGCATTTAAGCATACTTGCTATTTCATTTTCGTTAAAATCTCTGAATAATTGCGTACTTGTCAATTCAATTTTCATTTCTCAAGTTAATCCTTTTGTTGTTTCTACAACATTCTTTTGCGACGAATAATACTACACTCAAGGCAAGACATAAAGAAGAAAACGGAGATCGCCAATGAAATATGCATGTAACGTATGCGGGTGGGTTTTTGATGAGCAAAAAGGTTATCTTAATGAAGACATAGAGCCAAACACACCATGGCTCAGCGTTCCGGATGAATTCCATTGCCCCCTTTGCTATGCCCAAAAAGCAATGTTCCGTGAAGTAAAAACGATGAAGTAAAAAACCACACTCTCTTGACAAGCAAAAACACTCAAACAGAAACATCTTTTATTCACTTCTTACCTAAATCTTACGTATTAAGTGTATGTAAATAACAATAAGCATTCTGTTGTAATTACAACAAAAAACCGGCTGTTGCTTTTGCAACAACCGGTCAATCATAAGGAGAATTGATGAACCGTCATTGGTTATTATTACCAAGGGTTCTTACAAGAGGTTTTTACAAAACCCCGTCAATTACTTTTTAATTTTTACTTCTATCTTCTTAGGCTGCTCTACAGGAGTCTTTGGAAGTGTAATCTTTAGAATACCGTTTTCAAACTCGGCTTCAATACCACTTTCATCAATGCCTTCAGGAAGAGTGAAAGATCTATCGAACTTCACAAATCCACGTTCACGAACCAAGAACTTCTTACTGTCTTTTTTCTCGTTCAATTTCTCAGAAGAAATATGAAGAACATGTTTCTCAACATGGATGTTCACATCTTCAACCGTATATCCGGGAAGCTCAGCTTCAAGATAGTATGCTTTTTCATCTTCATAAACATCAACTGAAGGAATAGTACTGTTCTTAATACCCCAGTTACCAAGCATGTCATTAAAGAAAGTATCAAAATCGTTTGCAGTATTTCTTGTCATCAAATAGTTCATATTAGACCTCCATGTCTATAAATCTTTCAATTATCTACCAGTCTTTGGCTTTCGCCTCCAACCGACACTCAAAGTATGGCATTTATCGTGCCAACTTTTAATAAATACTTTTACAATAAAGAG
>CAVGEF010000056.1:7823-8317 GCA_963628205.1 Bacteroidaceae bacterium | reverse complement strand
TTTCAGGGGCGAAATACAAAGTATAAAAAATTAGTTGTTCAAATCAAAAAAGCTGCAAAAGCGTTTCATTCTTTAGGGATAAAAGAAGGTGATGTTGTAACAGTTTGTATGCCAAATATGCCTCAGACTGTAATTGCTCTTTATGCAATAAACAGCATTGGTGCTGTTGCAAGTATGATTCATCCGCTTTCTGCCGTGCATGAAATAGCTTTTTATCTTAAAGAAGCTCAAAGTAAAACAATAATTACTATTGATCAATTCTATTACAAAATAAAAAAAGTAATACCTCTTGTTGATTTGGAGCATATTATAATTGCAAGGGCCTCTGATGCTTTGGACTTTGTTAAATCCGGCGCGTATAAAATATTAAAAGAGCGCAAATTTGAAAAATTCCAGGAAAATGAACGACTTATCACATATAAAACATTCATTAAAATGGCAAAAAAATGCACCATAGACCCTTCCATAAAGAAAACCGGTAAAGATTGGGCTGT
>CAVGEF010000056.1:5350-7792 GCA_963628205.1 Bacteroidaceae bacterium | reverse complement strand
AAAAAAAAAATGCACCATAGACCCTTCCATAAAGAAAACCGGTAAAGATTGGGCTGTCATATTGTTCTCCGGTGGCACAACAGGAGTAACAAAAGGTATTAAACTGAGTAACTTGAACTTCAACGCATTGGCTAAACAAACAGGAACTATGTGCAATAAGCAAATTCAAGGTAAAACAATGCTTGCTGCAATGCCAATGTTTCATGGATTTGGGCTTGGAGTTTGTGTTCATACTATGATGTTCTGGGGCGGTCGCAGTGTCCTTGTTCCACAAGTAAGTGTTAAAGGATATTCAAATCTTCTCAAAACAGCAAAACCAAACTATATAGCAGGTGTTCCAACTTTGTATGAAGGTATTACCAGAAACAAGGCAATGGACAATGTGGATCTTTCTTGTCTCATGGGAGTTTTCTCCGGCGGAGATTCTCTTTCCATTGAATTAAAAAAGAAACTTGACAAATTTCTTGCTGATCATGGTGCAACTGTACGTGTCAGAGAGGGCTATGGAACTACTGAATGTGTTACGGCAAGTTGTCTTACACCTTACAATAAAGAAAAAGAAGGCTCTATTGGTCTTCCCTATCCTGACACATACTATGTGATTTGTAATCCGGGAACAACTGAAAGACTTCCATACGGTCAAGATGGAGAAATATGCCTTAGAGGTCCATCGGTTATGATGGGATATATTAATCATGAAGCAGAAAACAAGTCTACTTTAAGACTTCATGATGATGGTTATACATATCTTCATACAGGAGACCTTGGCATGATGGATGAAGATGGCTTTATCTACTTCAAGCAACGTATCAAGAGAATGATTGTTACAAGTGGATACAATGTTTACCCTTCACAAATTGAAAATATCATAGATTCAATGGACGAAGTTAATTTAAGCTGTGCTATTGGAGTTCCGGACCCTTATAAAATTCAAAAAGTCAAAGCTTTTGTGCAACTTGCACCTGACATTAAGCCATCTGACGAACTCAAAGAAAAGATATTGAACCATTGCCGTGAAAGAATTGCAAAATATGCAATGCCATACGACATTGAGTTCAGAGCCCAGCTACCTAAAACTCTGGTAGGAAAGATAGCTTATACAGTTCTTGAGAAAGAAGAGCAAGCAAAACTCAAGTGCTGAACAAGAGTTGTCCGTAAGTTGGAAATGGCCAGTAACTGCTTCCGACAAATGTTTCCGCTTCATCTGCAATACTTCTGAGAGCCTGCATACACGGCACTACATTCTCTTTAACGGAAATAGCCTTTTTTATAACGTCTGACTTAGAAGATGCCAAATTTACAGCTTTTTCAAGATTTTCACTCTCACGATGTAAGCCCTCGAGTAAAGTATTCAAGCACTTGATAAACAAGATATCGTTTGAATTATCCAAACCGGGGCACAAGCTCTTTCTTTGTAAAGCGCTTGTAGCATAATCTCCGCTATATGAAGATACTGCCGGAATTACCTGGGTTCTAACCATATCCAACATTGTTGAAGCTTCAATATTAACAGTTTTATTGTAGCATTCAAGAACTATTTCTTTACGGCTTTCAAGTTCTGATTTTGTAAAAATTCCATATTTTTCAAACAGCTCAACATTTGTTGGATTAGAAAAAGCACAAACAGCATCAACAGTGGTCTGAAGATTTAATAAACCGCGTTTTTTTGCTTCTTCTTTCCATTCCGGGGCATAGTTATTGCCATTAAATACAACACGGCCATGCTCTCTGTAAGAAAGTCCCACCAATGAAGTTAAAGCATCATCAAGGCCAGTGCCATTGGAAATTTCATTTTCCAAATATGTTGCAAACAAATCCAAGACTCCTGCCAAGGCTGTATTTAATACAATATTAGGACCTGCAGCATTAAATGAAGAGCCAAGCATACGAAGTTCAAACTTGTTACCTGTAAATGCAATTGGACTTGTTCTATTGCGGTCTGTTGCATCACGAGGGAAAGACGGAAGAACGTGAACACCCAAGACCATTTTATTTCTCTCTCTTGCACTGGCAACAGTTCCTTTTGCAATATTTTCAAGTATGTCTGAAAGCTCATCGCCCAAGAAAACACTAACAATTGCAGGTGGAGCTTCGTCAGCTCCCAGTCTATGGTCGTTTGAAGCACTTGCAACAGAAACACGAATCAAATCCTGATACCTGTCAACCGCTTCAATTAAAGCTGTTAAGAATAGTAAGAATTGAGCGTTCTCAGATGGAGACTCACCTGGCTCCAAAAGATTAATTCCTGTGTCTGTACACAAAGACCAGTTATTATGTTTACCGGAGCCATTAATCCCTGCAAAAGGCTTTTCATGTAAAAGGCATGCCAAATTGTGCTTGTCTGCAATTTTTTTCATTTCTTCCATTACAAGCTGATTTTGGTCAATCGAAAGGTTTGTGGTTGTGAACAAACAGGCAAGTTCATGTTGAGAAGGAGCTACT
>CAVGEF010000056.1:0-5340 GCA_963628205.1 Bacteroidaceae bacterium | reverse complement strand
ACATCATTATGCCTCGTTTTCGCAACTATACCACACTTCCAAAGCTGTTCATCCAAATCTTGCATGAAAGCAAGTACTCTTGGCTTTATTGCTCCAAAATAATGGTCATCAAGTTCCTGTCCTTTAACGGATTTTGCACCTAAAACAGTTCGTCCGCAAAACTTTAAGTCTCTTCTTTTTAAGAATAAATCTTTGTCAATGAGGAAATATTCCTGTTCAAGACCTGTTGTTGGACTTACACGACACGCTGTAGTATTACCTAAAAGCTTAAGAATACGTAAAGCTTGGTCATTAAGGCGCTCCATTGAACGGAGTAACGGGGTTTTTTTATCAAGTGTTTCGCCTGTAAATGAGCAAAAAGCTGTTGGAATACACAATGTTCCTTCTTTTATAAATGCAAAACTTGTGGGGTCCCACGCTGTATATCCTCTGGCTTCAAAAGTAGCTCTAAGACCTCCTGACGGAAAAGATGATGCATCAGGCTCTCCTGAAACAAGCTCTTTTCCACTGAATTCCATAATTGCAGTACCATCCTTTAACGGAGTAATAAAGCTGTTATGTTTTTCTGCTGTAGCACCTGTGAGAGGCTGGAACCAGTGTGTATAATGAGTTGCTCCTCTTTCAACTGCCCAATCTTTCATTGCGTTGGCAACGACATTTGCAATATTTATATCAATGTCTTTGCCTTTTCGAATTGTTGCTTTTAATGCTTCATACGTATCTTTTGGTAAATATTTACGCATTGTTCTGTCATTAAAAACATTGCATCCAAATGTATCGGCAACTGATTCCATAAGAAAACTCCTTTGAGGCTTTTGCAGAAACTTTTATTATAAACCTTTGCGAGAAGCCCACTTATAAGGTCTTTTTATGGGGTACGTTCTAACAAAAACATACATTTGTAGTCAATAATAATTTGGAATATTTTTCCATTTTTTATACATACTGTGATATAAAAAACAAAGAGATACTCTTATGGATACGCTCAAAAAGCATTAAGATAAAACTTGAAACGTAAAAGCTAAATCATTAGAAAAGAATCATCCCTGAACCCAATGTAGGTTAAGTTTTCAGGAACTTGATTCTCAACTTTAACTTCTATTGAAAGGTCCGGTATAAAGACGGTGTTGTTCCCGGTTTTTTGAGCCTTATGAATGTTTTTACAGCCTAAAATTCTAGCTGCTTCTATACTTTGAGGGTTTTCAAAAATCTCTGTAGTAGGAGCTACACTGATTATCCTGCCTTTCTCAATTAATGCAAGTTTTGAGCACATGAAAGCAGCTTCATCTTTGCTGTGAGTAACCATAATTACAGGCTTTCCATACGTATTAAGTAATTGCAAAAGCTCCGGTTGCAGGCTCTCTTTAAGGTTTGTATCAAGAGCAGAAAACGGCTCGTCAAGAAGAATAAGCTCAGGACGGCTAACAAGCATTCGTGCAAGAGCAACACGCTGGGCTTGTCCTCCTGAAAGTTCTGCAGGCTTTTGTTTCTCAAGCCCGTTTAATCTAAGTAAATCCACAGCATGTGAATATAATTTGGCTTTTTCAGTCTTATCTTTAACATTATGAAGACCCATGAGAATATTCTTTTGGGCTGTCATAGTCTCAAACAGTGCATAGTTTTGAAAAAGATAACCTACTCTTCTTTCCTGTATTTTGAGATTGATTTTTTTCTTGCTGTCAAATAAAACTCTGGAACCCAGGATTATACATCCTTCATCGGGCTTTTCTATTCCGGCAATGCATTTGAGTGTAAGACTTTTTCCAGAGCCGGAAGCTCCAAGCAGGCCGGTTATCAAATCACTTGTTTCAAAACATGATTGCAATGTGAAAGAACCAAAATTCTTGAGGATATCGACGTGAAGTTTCATTTCGACCTCCTCTTCTTTTCAAGTAAGTTGACAGTGAGAAGGACAACGGCAGATATAACAAGGTTAATAAGTACCCAAATAAAGGCCTCTTTATCATCTCCCGTTCTCCATAATTGATACACAGTAGTTGAAATTGTGGCAGTTCTTTTGGGAGTATATCCTATAAGCATACTGGTTGCTCCATACTCACCCAAGGCTCTGGCAAAAGCAAGAACAGCTCCTGCCATTATACCTTGCCTGCAGTGTGGCATTGTAACATGCCAAAAAATATACGAATTACGAAGACCTAAAGTCCTTCCTGCATCTCTTAAATCAGGATTAAAAGACTCAAAGGCTCCACGTGATGTGCGATACATTAAAGGGAAAGACACGACGGAGGCTGTTACAATGCCTCCGTACCATGTCATTACAAACTTTATTCCCACTTTTGCAAGAAGTATTCCAAGAGGTCTTTTTGCACCAAACAACAAAAGTAGAAAGTATCCTACAACAGTTGGAGGTAAAACCATTGGCAGAGTAAGAAATACATCCAAAACACCCTTTACCAATTTTGGAAGACGAGATGCATAGTATGCCGCCGCAATGCCTGTAAAAAAGACTATAACAGATGCAAACAGAGCAATTCTAAGCGAGTTGAAAAGCGGGTATAAGTCCATGCTAAATCACCAATTAATTTGCAGGTGAGAAACCAACAGACTTGAAGATGTTCATAGCTTCATCACCTTTCAAATAGTCCAAGAATGCTTGAGCTTCTGTAATATGAGTAGAATTCTTCATGACTGCTGCAGGATAAATAACCTGTCCGCACATTTCTGCTGTAGCTTCATCAACGATTGTGAGCCCTGCAGAGAAAGCATCGGTTCCGTATACAACACCACAATCAACACTGGCTTCTTTAACCTGTGTAGTTACTTCTTTGACATTTGAGCCATAAGTAATCTTTCCTGCCTTGGCAAGAGATGCTTCATCAAGGTTATAATATGCAAGAATCTTTTGTGTATATTGGCCAACAGGAACATCACTGTTTCCCATGCAGAAAAGAATGCTTCCATTAGCAAGAACACTTGCAAGCTTGTCAAAACTGTCAATGGCTTTTGGATTGTCATCCGGAACAACAAGAGTAACTTTATTCTCTAAAAGATTAATTCTGGAACCTTGCAAAACAAAATCAAGGCCATCGGTATTTGCAGACGATGTAATATCAAGTTGATTCATTTGCTTTGGTGCTGCAGAAATGAACAAATCGCAATTTGCGCCTTCTTGAATTTGAGTCTTAAGAGTACCCGAAGAATCAAAATTATAAACAATTTCAATTTCCGGATGAGCTGCTTCATAAAGATCCTTGATTTGAGTCATGGTCTCTGTCATGGAGGCTGCAGCAAAAACAGTGATTTCTGTCTTTGCAACCGGCTTTGTTTCATTTGCACCCTGTGCAAAAACAGAGCAAATTGTAACAAGAGCCAAAAGAACAACTAAAAACTTTTTCATTTTTTCTCCTCTGAAGAACTTTCAAAGTCCTCCTCTTTATTTTTTTATTTCTTTATTGAGGTTTTTACAAAGCTCATTTTGCAAAAACCTCTATCAAATACGATTCATCTTCATGAGGTTTACTTTCCATCATGTCAAACATGTGATTAAAAACAGGAATAATAATCTCAAGATTTTCTTCAACCGCCTTAGGGCTTCCAGGCAAATTAATTATTACAGACTGTTTTCTTTGAACACACACGCCTCTTGATAATATTGCAGCCGGCGCATGTGCATAACTTTGCATTCTCATTGCTTCACAAATCCCGGGAACAAGTCTATCGCTCACAGCCAAAGTAGCCTCCGGTGTAATATCATGCAAAGATAACCCTGTTCCCCCAAGAGTTAGAACAAGACATGGCTCACTATCACACAAAGAACAAAGCAAATTTTCAAGCTTTTGCCTCTCATCAGGAAGTAAATAACTTTTTGTAACAACAAAACCGCTATTTGCTAAAATCTCACAGGCTTTGGGACCGCTTAAATCAACAGCCTCGCCTTTTGAGCACCTGTCTGAAAGCGTTATAGTATAAATCTTCATACTTAAATTCCTTTACCAAACGAGCAATTAGGATAGTGACACTCTTTGCAGTTACGACAGTATCCGCCATTGCCGAGCCCTGCAAGGAAAGATGATGTAATTGGTGTATTTGTAAATAAATAAGGTAAAATAATGTCAAAAACTGTCCTTCTTGAGTACATAACACATCCGGGAAGTCCTACGACGGGAATACCGTTTGGCATATAAGAAACCAAAAGCATTGCACCGGGAAGAACAGGAGAACCGTAAGAAATGATATTTGCACCGCTGTTACGTATTGCAAGAGGTGTTTTGTCGTCCGGGTCAACACTCATTCCCCCGGTACAAATGACAAGTTCAGAGCCTTGCTCTAAGGCCTTTTGAATCTCATTTGTAATCATCTTATCATCGTCACTGCAAATTGCATGATAAGTCATCTTACCGCCAAAAGACCCTATTTTTGTTTCTATTACATCTGTAAAAGTGTCTTTTATACGACCATAAAAGACTTCGTTTCCGGTTGTTATGACAGCGACCTTTTTGGGACTATAAGGCAAAACATTCACAAGTGGTTTATCACAAATAACAGAGCGAGCTTTTTCCATCTTTTGTTTTGAGATGACAAGAGGAATAATTCTTGTTCCGGCAACATGATCTCCGTTTTGTACCATATAGCCTGTTGGAAGTGTTGCACACATAAGCTCTCCAAAAGAATTAAGCTTACGAAGCCCTTCTACATCTATCTTTAACATTCCGTCACATGTTGAAACAAGCTCTATCTTGCCCTCTTTTGGCTCTGTAGAAGAAAGATTTTCTCCTTTACATATCTCGCAAAGAATGGCTGCAGCATCATTTTCATGTAAAGTGTTTTCATCATTTTCCCAAATGTAGATATTGTCTTTGCCAACACTCAAAAGAATAGGAATGTCTTCTTCTTTTATCACATGTCCTTTTCTGAAAACGGGACCTTTCTTTTCACCTCTGATAATTTGGGTTATATCATGACATAGAACCTGTCCAACAGCATCTTGTGTTTTAATAAGTTTCAAAATTATGCCTCCATTGAATTTTCCAAAAAACAATGACCGAGTTGTATTCTAAAACAATTCGAAATATATTTCAACTAAAGAGTAAAATACTGTAATATTTGAAAAATATGATCACAGTACATGGCATAGACAAAGCACATATAAGCTCCATGCAAAGTAAATGTAAACCAAATTGAATTGTGGAGAGTTTAATGGAAATTCCTCAAGCAACAAAAGAACTTGCTATTTTTAAGTCTCTGGTACCAAAACTGGTTTTGGCATCAGGCTCCCCTAACAGACTTGAATTATTAAAAAGTGCAAATATTGAAGTTATCGTGAAACCTCAAGATATTAAGGAAGATTCTCCAAGCAAAGACCCCGGTTTGGCAGTGAAG
>CAVGEF010000055.1:0-3174 GCA_963628205.1 Bacteroidaceae bacterium | reverse complement strand
TTTTGGGGTGCCTTGATGCTTTTTTATATGACAATGCGAGACGTGAGAGATCCCCGGAAGGTATGACCAAGACAGGTTTTGACTTCTTCTTACCAATATCAATTATCTTGAATGTCATACCGTAAAGAGTGTATGTATTCTTTTTTGTATCTTGTTTAATCGCAGTTGTTTTAGAATTTTCAAAATCATTTCTTTCAATTTTGTTTTGTATGTTTTTGATTTTAGATGAAAGAGAAGTGGAGATTTCTTCAAGCCATTGATGCTTTAGAGGGGAAACCGTTCTTGCATACATCTTTGTTGTAAGAACTATTTCTCCTGCAAGAAGATATTGAGGAGCGTTTCTGAACCATGCAGAACCCGGGTGAATAAAAATCTCATTTGCTGTTATTGTTCTGTATTCTGACGCTCTTTTCTTGGTTTTGATACATACGTATTGTAACAGTCCTGAGCCAAGACATACCAAAAGTTCATGTGCCAGCTCTTCGTGAGTTAAACTGTCAGAAGCGTCTTCTATAACAGCTATGCCCAAATCTCTTGTTATTTGTGCAAGTTGTTCAACAACATGGACAATTTCATCCATGCTTTGCATATCAAGGTAATTCTTATTGCAAAAATTTTCTTTTTCCTGTTTGTTTTTAAGTCCTGTATAATGCTTATAGAGTTTTTGGTAACTTAAAAAATCTCCATATTCGTCAAAAAACGATCTATGTGCGCTTCTTGCATAATCTTCTTCCCCCGGAGGCAGTAAGAAAGGTGTTTTGCAAGAAAGAAAACTTACAGCAATAAAGGTTGGCATTAAGATTGCAGGATACTTATAAACAGCCTCATATATGCATCTGGAAAGTCTTGGCAAAAGAGGGTAATGAACCATGATTTCGCCAATTTTTGTAAGGTGTCTGTTTTCATCTATTGAGCCAATTAATCTTAGTGTATTTTCTCCGCTTATAAGAGCATTTTTGTCAGGTCTTGTGATAAAAGGGAAGTTCTCGAAATTATAGATGCCCAAGTCTACCATCCTTAGAACAACTTCTGATAAATCAGTTCTCAAGATTTCCTCTTGTGTGTATTTTGGGCGTGAAGAAAAATCTTCTTTTGTATACAGCCTGTAGCAAAGACCATTTGAAGTTCTTCCGGCACGTCCTTTTCTTTGCTCTGCCGATGCCTTGCTTATGGGCCTTTGTACAAGAGCAGAAGTAAAATCTTTTTGATTGTAATAATTTATTTTTGCATATCCTGAATCTATTACAACCTTTATGTTGTCTATTGTAAGACTTGTTTCTGCAATATTGGTTGCAAGAACAACTTTCATTTTTTCAGGTTGTGTTTCTTCAAATACAAGTTCCTGTTCTTCTTTGTTCAACCTGCCGTACAAAGGATATATTTGAAGATGACGTGTGTCACATTGTGAGTACAAAGTGTTAAGACAAGTTATAATGCTGAGTTCTCCGGGTAAAAATACAAGTGTATCTTCGTTGTTTTTGTAACCGCTTAGCTTGAAACGCTTTAGTATTTGAGTAACGATCTGACACACAGCATATGCCGTTTCGTCTACATTTCCGGGATGTTGTATTGGAAAATACTTTACATCAACATCATATACACGCGCTTTTATGCTTATGATTGGCGCGCTTTTGCCTTCAAGCGAAAAGAACTTGGAAAAAGACGTTGTATTAATTGTTGCAGATGACACAATGATTTTTAAGTCTTTTCTTTTTTCAATTATTTGTTTTAGAAGTCCCAGTATCAAATCTATATTCAAACTTCTTTCATGTGCTTCATCAACCAAAATTACGCTGTAACGTGAAAGGGCTGGATCTGTTTTGAGCTCTTGCAAAAGCATGCCGTCTGTAAGTATTTTTATTTTTGTATCAAGGCTTGTTGTGTCATAAAAGCGCATTTTATAACCACAATAAGATGGTGATAATCCAAGTTTTTCTATTTGTTTTTGAATGTAGGAACACACTCCAATAGTTGCAATTCTTCTTGGTTGTGTTATTCCAATTAAACCGTTTGCGGCATAGCCTGCTTCATTGAGAATAAGAGGGATTTGAGTTGTCTTTCCGCTTCCTGTTGGGCTTTCTACAATAATGACTTGATTTTGTGAAAGAGCATCGAGAATTTCAGTTCTGTGAAGATAAACAGGAAGTGTTTTTGAATTTGTCATTTTTATCTTGTAGAGTTTTTAACAAGACTGCAAAGTTCTTGTATTGATACTTCAATCATTTTGCGTGTAGCAATTTCCTTGACAGTTAAAATATCATCATTTTGAGATATTACAACATAAGGAATGCCGTTTTTTTCAGCATAAGAGTATTGTTGACCTAAAGATTTCTCTCCTACGTAACAATCGGTCTTTATGTCTTGGGTTCTCAAGTACATTGCAAGGCTTTGTGACCATCCAATATCTTTGCCGTTGTATGCGACCATGACATTTGCATAGGAAGAGTCTGTTACAATTGGGCTGCCAAGTTCCTCTAAAGCTGCCATTAAGCGGTCAAGACCAATGCAAGAGCCAACTCCCGGGAGGTTTTCTTTTGAGTAAAGACCTGCTAAATTGTTGTAACGCCCTCCTGAGCATATAGAGCCAATTTGCATCATATCCAAAAGAAGTGTTTCATATACAATGCCGGTGTAATAATCAAGACCGCGTGTTATTGAAGTGTCAAGAATAAAATCATCTTCAATATTGCAGGATTTCATCATTGTATAGATTTCTTTAAGTCTTTCGAGTTCCGGACAAGCGCCAAACATTTCTTCTAGTTTAACAAGAGTACTTCCAAAATTTTCTTTTTCCAAAGAAATGAAATCCAGTAAACTGGATATTGCTTTTTCATCAAGACCTTCTTCTTTTAAGCAAGAAGAGACACCGTCTTTTCCAATTTTGGAAAGTTTATCAATTGCTCTGAGAACCTGTGGGCCGGTTTTCTCCAGTCCCATAGACGAAAGGAACCTGTTCAAAAGGCCTCTGTGAGAGACGCTCACCTTAAAAGAGCCAACCTGCATTTCTTTCAGACATGTATGGATGAGAAGAAGTATTTCAAAATCGCTTTGAGCATTGTCAGCTCCTACAATGTCAAAATCACATTGAAGAAACTCTCTGAATCTGCCTTTTTGAGGTTTTTCACCTCTCCATACTTTGCTTATGTGATATCTTTTGAAAGGAAAAGACAAGTT
>CAVGEF010000054.1:0-3527 GCA_963628205.1 Bacteroidaceae bacterium | reverse complement strand
GTGAAAATAACTTTTTCGATACATACGGCCTCTCGACTAGCTACATGCAAAAGGTTGTTATAAATGGTGATACAACTACTAAAGACGACAGCTTAGGTAACCAATATGTATTCCTCCTCTCCCTGACTGAAGCTAATAACGAGGAGTATTTTGAAAATGACGAGGCAAGAAAAGTAGAGGGCCTTAACGGTGGTGGCATGAGTACTTATTGGTGGTTACGTACAGCGAATAATGCTGGACTTGTTGACTGTGTTACGCCTGACGGTTCTACTGACGGCAGTAACGTAGCAGGGGGGTCTACCGGAGTTGGCTTACGCCCTGCTTTCTGGTACAAGTACTAAAACAGAATACAGAACGGGAATATGTGACTTCCGCAGTTTTCTCACACAAAGGTCTCCGGCTATTCGGAGGCTTTTTTATAGTTTTGCAAAACTTTTTTGAGTTGTAAAAAACCAGCCCCATGACATGGGACTGGAACAGTTTCATAGTGTCTGCCAAAACATATGTAGAATAAAAATTAATTCAACTGGAATGTACACCTGTTAAATATTAAGAGTCATGTTATGGAAGACCTGTTTTTGTAACTTGTAGTTTTCAATTACGTGCAGTCGTAATAAACGGTCTTCCCCTCTGAATCCACGATTGTCATGTATTTGACATTGTTTTTTTCAGAGAATTTGACACTCCACACAGAGCCGTCTGAAAGCTCAATTTTGCCCTCACCGCTGGAAAGTGTGATATTACCATATTCAATGTAAGGCTTGTTTCCAAACCCAATAACAAGACATCTTGTGCTTTCGTCATAGCGTATATGAGCAGGCAATGCTTCAGATAAGCCACATAAAATGCCGTCATTTGTGGCATTAGTCTGTGGAGTCCAGTCTGTGTCATTTAGAATGCCTGTCCAATAGAGGCGTTGGCTTTCAGCTGTTTTGTTTTGATTTTGTTGTTCATTGGGAGTTTGCTGTGAGCATGCAAAACATCCCACAAGAATTACGCAAATGAAGAACGTTACTAACAAAGAACACACTGCAGTAGTATGCAGTTTATTCTTTTCTTCTTTTGAAAGGTCGGCGAGTTTAATTTTTTTGGCCAAACCAAACCCCATTCACAGGAGCTCAATCCAGTTGTTGTATCATTTTTATTCTACTTTTGATTTTAACTTATCTATATCCAAAACGCAAATGAAAACCAAAGATGAAAACCAATGATACGGTTGCAAGAAAACCCTAAAAAGCACACAAAAAAGGCACCTCCTGTTTTTAGAAAGTGCCTTTGTGTTTGAGCTTTCAGCTACCATGTTCTTCTAATTTGTAGCTGTTTTCAGCAATGGATTTTTAACCTATGCGCTTTTCAAGCTCATCCAATAGGTTTGCAAATTTCTTGACAGCTGCTTGGACAGGAGCCTGAGTTGACATGTCAACGCCGGCAGATTTGAGTGACTGGATTGGGAATTTTGAACCGCCTGATTTAAGGAAACCAAGGTAGTCGTTGAGCTCTTTTTTACCGCCATTGAGAACTCTTTCAGAAAGAGCAATTGCAGCTGAAATGCCTGTAGCATACTTATAAACATAATAAGCATTGTAGAAGTGCGGAATTCTAAGACCTTCAAGGTCAGAATTTTCTTCAAAATGCATATCAGGGCCAAAGTAAGATTCCAACAGTCCTCTATAAGTCTTACGCAAGGAGTCAACAGTAAGAGGTTCTCCGCTTTCCTGTTGAGTGTGGCACAAAAGCTCATACTCTGCAAACATAGTCTGGCGGAACAGTGTTGCAATAATGTCATCGACCTGTTTTGCAATGATATAAGTTTTCATTTCTTCGCTCTCTGCATTATCCATAAAGTACTTTGCAATTAACTGCTCATTGAAAGTAGATGCGACCTCGGCCTCAAAAATTGTGTACTCATAGCATGGGAACGGATTATTTCTCTTGGAATAGTAGCTATGCATGCTGTGGCCACCTTCATGGGCAAGAGTGAAAACATCTCCAAGAACATCTTCTTTGTAGTTCATGAGGATGTAAGGCTCACCAATAAAACCACCGCTGGAGAATGCACCGCTGCGCTTACCTTTGTTTTCATAACGGTCAACCCAGCGGTCTTTTGTAAGACCGTCGTAAATAGTGCGTGTATAGTCTTCACCAAGAGGTTTGAGAGCTTCTTTTACAATTTTTGCTGCTTCTTCATAAGTCTTGTGGGTTTTGACAGAGCCTACGAGAGGAACGTACACATCATAATGTCTAAGCTCGTCTACCTTGAGAACTCTTTTTCTAAGAGCGTAGTATTTGTGAAGAGTAGGAAATGCCTTGTGAACAGCCTCAATAAGGCCTGTGTATACACTCTTTGGAACATCGTCTCTGTAAAGAGCCTTATCAAGAGCCGTCTCAAATCCACGGATTTTTGCATTAAAAATATCCTGTTTGACAGAGCCTGCGTACAAAGTTGCTATAGTTTGCTCATGAGATTGGTAAAGACCATAAAACTTTTTATAAGCACGTTTTCTGACATCTCTGTCCCTGTGATTCATAAATTGAGACCATGTGCTTTGTGATAACGGTAATCCGTCAACTTTTCCAAAGTTCATATCTACATTTGTGAGCATACCAAAAGCGTTTTGGGCAGTGTTCTGTAATTCTTCTTCTTTTGCTAAAAGCTCTTCTTCTTTATGCGATAGCGTGTGATTTTTTTGTCTCATTATTTTTGAGAGCATGACTTTATAATCGCTGAATTCTTTTTTTTCAATCCACTTTGGTAAATCATCAATAGCAAGAATTTCAGGTGTCATAAAGCTCGTTGCTGCACTATAAGAGGTATAAACTTGGGAAATCATTCCCTGCATTTTTTGGTTTTCAGGTTCGCTTGCATCCCCCGAGTAATGCAAAGACGCATACACATACGCTTTTTCGATGATAATTGACATCTCTGTGTCCCACTTGAGAGCCTCCAATAGCATCTTAGGGCTTTCACCAAGCTTCCCGCAAAAAGAAGCGGCTTTTGACATGTTGTCTTGAAGAAATTTGAGGTCATTTTCCCAGTCCTGTTTTGTTGCATACAGTTTGGAAAGGTCCCATTTGTCCTCTTCCTTAACCTGATTTCTCAATGGAATATTTTGTGCCATCACAATCTCCTTTTCTTTGTTTTTAGACCGATAATCCCGTCTCATCCAATATTCAAAAGTCTATACACCTAAGAATGGCGCGTGAAGCTTTTCCTCTATGGCTGTATAAATTCTTTTCTTCCTCTGAAAGTAGTGCCATTGGACTTTTTGCCTCATTGCAGAAAAATACAGGGTCATAACCAAAGCCGTGAGAGCCTGTTTCTTTTTCTAAAATACGGCCTTTGGTGCTTTCCTGTACGCAATAAGCTGTCCATTTGTCTTTTAGAAGTACCATTGCGCAAACAAAGCGGGCAGTTCGTTTACTTTCTTCTATATTTTCCAATTTGGAAAGAAGAAGTTTATTCTTTTCTTTTGCACTAAGAAGATGTACTTCATCCATACTGCCAAACCTGGCCGTTTTAACTCCCA
>CAVGEF010000053.1:0-6724 GCA_963628205.1 Bacteroidaceae bacterium | reverse complement strand
CTTAATAAAAACTCTAACGTTGACGGCATTTTGGTTCAATTACCGCTTCCTTCTCATATTGATGAGACTGCCGTCATTAATGCAATTGACCCCTTAAAAGACGTTGACGGTTTTCATCCTGTGAACATTGGAAAGCTTCTTCTTGGTCAAAAATCCCACATTGCATGTACGCCAAAGGGCATTTTGAGGATGCTTGATTATTATGGGATTCTGACTTCTTCAAAAGATGTCTGCATTCTTGGACGTAGCAACATAGTAGGTAAACCCATGGCTGCACTCCTTTTACAAAAGGACCGTAATGCTACTGTTACAATTTGTCACTCGCTTACACCTGATATTGTGCCTTATGTGAAAAGAGCCGATATTCTCATATCGGCAGTAGGCCATATAAATGTAGTTACGGCAAATATGGTCAAAGAAGGCGCCGTTGTCATAGATGTTGGAATGAATAGAGTTTTGGACAGCACAAAGAAAAGCGGGTACGCACTGCGTGGAGATGTTGATTTTGCTTCAGTTGCACCAAAGACTTCTGCAATTACTCCGGTTCCCGGAGGTGTTGGTCCCATGACAATAGCAATGCTTATGGAAAATACTGTGATGGCAGCCTACGACATAAAAGGCGTGGAGGTCCCAAATTGAATAAGTATTTTATAGAAACTTATGGCTGTCAAATGAATGTTGCCGAGTCAAATGCAATGGAAGCAATGTTGCAAGGCCAAGGGTGGGAAGCAGCAAAAAATTCCCAAGAATCTGATTTGGCAATAATTAATACATGCTCTGTAAGACAAAGTGCAGAAAACCGCATTTGGGGCCGTCTTGGAGCATATACGAATATCAAAAATCAAAAGAAGAAAGAAGGAAAAAAGTTTACTCTTGTTCTTACCGGATGTATGGCAGAAAGACTGCATGACAGTGTAAAAAAAGAGGCTCCGCAAATTGACTATGTGATTGGAAATAATGACAAGTTAAAGTTATTGGACATCATTGGAGACTATAAGGAGCAAATATCTACACCTCAGGAAAGTGAAAAATATGTTTTCACAAAAGCATATCACAAGGAAGGAGAGTTCTCGTCTTATGTTCCCATCATGAACGGATGCAATAATTTTTGCTCATATTGCATAGTTCCATATGTAAGAGGCAGAGAAATCTCAAGACCAACTAAAGAAATTTTAGAAGAAGTAAAAACTCTTGACAGTCTTGGTGTAAGAGAGATAACTCTTCTTGGCCAAAATGTTAATTCTTATGACTATAACGGGCTCCATTTTCCTGAACTGCTGTCACAAGTGTGTCATAATTGCAACAACATTCAATGGGTACGTTTTGAAAGTCCTCATCCAAAAGACTTTTCAGATGCTCTTATTGAAGTCATTGCAAATGAGCCAAAAGTTGCCAAACATCTTCATGTTCCAATGCAAAGCGGAAACACAAGAATTTTAGCTTTGATGAACAGGCGTTATACAAGAGAAAAATATTTGGATCTCATTGAAAAGATTAAAGAGAGAGTTCCAAGTGTTACTTTTTCTTTGGATATAATGGTTGGTTTTCCCGGTGAAACAGAAGAAGAATTTCAAGATACAATAACGGCTGTGCAGGCTGTAGGCTGTATTGAAGCTTTCATGTACTATTGGAACCCAAGAGAGGGAACTCGTGCTGTTTCAATGGAAGGTCAATTGTCTCTTAAAGAAAAACAGCAAAGGTTGCAACGTCTTATTGACTGGCAACTTGATAATGTTGCAAAAATCAAGTCAAAAAGAGCTCACGGTGTTCAAAAAGTTCTTGTTACACAAGTTTCAAGAGATGATAAGACTAAAATGCTTGGACGTAACGAGCATGGAGAGATGGTTGCATTCAGTGTCCTTGAGGGGAAGGCTCCCGGCAAGGATGTAAAACCCGGAGATATTGTTTTTGTCTCCTTTAAGGCTCTTAACGGCAATACTTTTGTTGGAGTTCAGGTAAATCAATAAAGTGAAAACTCTTGAATATTTCTCTTGAATATTTTTCTATATCTATAGTATTTTCTTTTTTGACTTTTGAGGTTTTTGCAAAACTGTCCGTTTTGCAAATTACACATACAGGGAAGAAGCAATCATGATTACAAAGAATGAAGGCATAAGAAATATTGCAATAATTGCCCATGTTGACCACGGCAAAACAACTTTAGTTGATGCACTCTTTAAGCAAAGTGGTATTGAGGCCAAAGGTAATCAGGAAAGGATTATGGACAGTGGCGCAATTGAAAGAGAACGAGGAATCACGATAAATGCCAAAAACTGTGCAATAAGATGGAGAGGCGTCAAGATTAATATTATAGACACTCCGGGACATGCTGACTTTGGCGGAGAAGTAGAGCGTGGCCTTTCTATGGTAGACGGTGTCATTTTGCTTTGCGATGCCGCAGAAGGGCCTCTTCCTCAAACACGTTTTGTTTTACAAAAAGCTCTTGAAAAAAATCTTGCTGTAATTGTTGTCATTAACAAAATAGATAGACAGGATGCACGCCCTAAAGAGGTTCTCAATGAAGTTTACGACCTTCTTTTAGAGCTTAAAAATGATGAAAGTGTACTGGATGTTCCTGTATTTTATGCAAACGGGCGAGCCGGAATTCTATCATCAAAACTCAATGACCCTAATGCAAAAAACATATATCCGCTTCTAGATGCTGTCGTGGATTACATGCCGGCTCCAATGTACGATAACGAAGAGCCGTTTCAAATGCTTGTGTCAGATCTTTCTTATGATGATTATCTTGGACGTCTTGCTGTTGGTAAAATCATCAACGGCAGTGCAACTGTCAATGACTCGCTTGTGTGCATAAATGAAAAAGGGGAGCATGTTCCTCTTAGAGTTACACGGTTACAACTTTATGACGGTCCACGCTTTAAGGAAGCTTCAAAAGTCGAGGCCGGTGACATTGTCGTGCTTTCAGGAATTGAGAATGTCTCTATTGGAGATACAATTTGCAATAAAGAGTACGTTAAACCTTTAGATAGAATTAAGGTTGACGAGCCAACGGTTTCCATGCTTTTCAGTAAAAATATTTCACCTCTTGCCGGCAAAGACGGAAAACAGTTAACATCGGCCAAAATATGGGAAAGACTTTGTAAAGAAGCGCTCAGAAACGTTTCAATTCAGGTTGAAAAGAATCAAGATGACTCTTTCACTGTCAAAGGTCGTGGCGAATTTCAAATGGCAATCATCGTTGAGCAAATGCGTCGTGAGGGGTTTGAGCTTTGTGTGGGCAGGCCAAGAATTATTTTCAAGACCGATTCCAAAGGTCAAAAGACAGAGCCTGTTGAATATCTTCTTATTGATTGTCCTGAAGAATACAGCGGAACGGTAATGGAAAAGCTTGCCCGTAGAAAAGCATCCATGAGCAATATTACATATCTTGAAAATTCAAGAGTAAAAATGGAATTTTCCATCCCTTCAAGAGGTTTGATTGGATATAGAGATGAATTTTTGACTGACACCCGTGGTTATGGAATAATGAACAGTTCTCTGAAAGGTTATGAGCCATACAAGGGAGATTTCCCTGATAGAGCCACAGGTTCTCTTGTTTGCGACCGCCTTGGTACAGCTGTAGCATATGGTATTTGGGAGCTTGAGGACCGCGGTCGTTTCTTTATAGTTCCGGGAGATCCTGTCTATGAAGGCGAAGTTGTTGGTGAAAGAAATAGAGAAGGGGATCTTCTTTTGAATCCTACAAGAACCAAAAAACTTACTAACTTGAGGGCATCGGGTCATGATGAGGCTGTAACTCTTACTCCTGTTATGAAAGTGACTCTGGAACATGCTATGCGTTTTATTAAAGATGATGAGCTTGTTGAAGTGACACCGTCTGCTATAAGAATGTGCAAAAAAATACTTGATAGCCAAAAACGTAAAATAATGGAAAACAGGGGCTATATTCCCGAGTGCTTGCAATAGTTTTACAAAAAGTTGCGTATTTTATCATTTGTACTCAAAAACCACTTAGCGATTGTTATTAACGCAGTTTATATTTGTTCTGTTGTTAAAAAGGTTCTTTGAAAGAGAACCAAAAGAGGTTTTTGCAAAAACCTCAGAAATAGGAAATAGGAGATTTAACTATGAATAAGAAAACAATTGCAATTGCATTGGTTTTAGTGATGGTAGTAGGTTCTGTTTTTGCAGGAAGTTCTATTTTTGATACAAAAAGTACACCTGCTACAAAAGTTGGACTTTACTTAGGTTATGGCGGAAGGTCCTTTACCGTTAATGTTCCAAGTGTTTCCACAAAGTATAACTACAAGAACAACGGTTTGTATGCAGCAGGTTCTTTTGAATTTGGAGTCTCTGAAAATATTTCTGTTAAAATTGAGGCGGGCATTAATACAATGGGAAGCACTTCATACAGGACTTCTGTTAGCGGAGCTTCTTGGGGAAGTTCGACAAAGAAAGATGATGCTCCAATAAATTTCACAATCTTTACCGGCGCAATGTATAATCTTGCATTGAATAAAGAGCTTTCTGTCAACCTTGGCGGCGGTTTGGATGTAATGGTGGGAAAACTTTCTTCTGCTGAAGATGCAAAAATCAATGCTGCTATTGGTCTTGGTGCAGAAGCCGGTGTTTCTTATGCAATCAATAAACAAATTTCAATAATTGCTGGCGGTAAGTTTGGCTGGCATTTCTTTAATACAAATGATGATATGCAGGAAGTTACTTCAAGTGACAACCACTCTACAACAAACTTCTCATACAAAGGATTTGCAGGAGTCACATACGCACTTTGATGCGGTGAGATTTTCTTGAAAACTTCATATAATTGAGATAATTACAAATAAGTAATTTTGATACCGCCACAGGGTTTTCCTATGGCGGTTTTTCTTTGTCATAAGAATTTGGCAAAACTTCAAAAACTGCTCATTAGTTTACCTTTGTTAAGTAGTACGAAAAATTAGGTAAAAATTGTTGAATTTTTATATTGATTTGCTGTTGCGATATCCCGTGAAGTGGGGTAATTTTTCCTTACTAGTGGTAAATTTTCCCAAAATTTACCAAAAATCTACAGTAAAGTGGTAAAAAATGACTGGTGAATACAGAAACACCATAGATGAAAAAGGACGACTCATGATACCTCCCAAGATTAGGGAGCAACTGGGCTCTTTTGATAATCTTTTACTCACTAAGTCCGTAGATAATACTTTATGGCTCTTCACAAAAGAAGATTTTGATGCTTTGGACCGGGAAGTAAACTATAGTCCTCTTGCTTCATTTAACAAAAACTCTCGCATTATAAATATGATGGTTATAGCTCCGGCCCGTGAAGTTGAATTGGATAAAACCGGGCGTCTCAGTATTCCTCAGCTTTTAAGAGAGTTTGCTAATCTTGAACCTAAAAGTGAATGTGTCATACAGGGCACCAAAGACAAAGTTGAAATAATGAGTGCCAAGAAATATGAAGAATATGTTGTGCAATATAAAGGCATGCTTGAAGAAGCCGGCAATGAGCTCAGTATGCAAAGGATGGATAAATAGTTATGCAATTTGTCCATTATCCTGTTATGCACAATGAAGTTCTTCAATACCTAGTTCCTGAAAAAGAAAACAGCATTCTTGTTGATTGTACTTTGGGAGAAGGTGGCCATTCAAAATTGTTCTTGGAAAAATATCAAGAGCTTAAGGTCGTGGGTCTTGATAGAGATGAAGCTATCATAAGGAAAGCAAATGCCAGACTTAGCGGGTACGGTGACAGGTTCAAGGCTGTAAATACATGTTTTGATGATTTTTGGACACATTATGACGGGCCCAAAGTTGACCTTGTTTTGTTTGACCTTGGAATAAGCGTGTTTCATTACGTTGAGTCCGGTAGGGGCTTTAGTTTTAAGAATGATGAGCCTTTGGATATGCGTCTTGGTTGCAATGACGGCCTTTGTGCTGCAGACATTGTGAATACTTACGATTTCAATTGTCTTGCAAATGTTATCTTCAACTATGGAGAAGAAAGATACTCGAGACGTATTGCAAATGCTATTTGCAATTATAGAGAAAACAAAGAAATAGAGACTACCAAAGAGCTTGCAAATATTGTTTGGGATGCTGTTCCAAACGAGTATAGGCATAGAAAAATTCATCCGGCTACAAAGACTTTTCAAGCGTTGAGAATAGAGGTCAATGGTGAGCTTGACAGAATTGAGCCTGCTTTAAGCGGTGCTGTTAAGGCATTAAAGGCCGGTGGAAGACTTGCGATAATTACGTTTCATTCTTTGGAAGACAGGCCTGTTAAGTGGTTTTTCAAAAATCATTGGCAAGAGCTTGAAATTCTTACCAAAAAGCCTGTTGAACCGTCAAAACAGGAATGTGAGGAAAATCCTCCATCCAGAAGTGCAAAACTCAGAGTTGTTGAAAAGTTGGAACAACTCAGAACGGAAAAAGGAAAAATAAATAAATACAAAGATAAGGAGTAAAGGCATGAAGAAAAGCAGTGAAAAAAGTTTTAACACAAGTAGTTTTTTTAGTAAGTCATCAATTATATTTTTGATTTTTATAATAAGTATGTGCCTTTTAGTCCCTATTTGGCAGTCAGCTACAAATTCTCAGCTTAGACAACGCCTTTCTGAGAGCGAGGCTCTAATCAAAGAAAACGAAGAGACAAAGATGATTTTGACAGCATCAATTGCTTCAAAGATGACACCTGAATACTTAATTGAGCAATCAAATGAGCGCAATATTGTATTCAGGCAAATTGGAGGAGAGAACT
>CAVGEF010000052.1:1589-5851 GCA_963628205.1 Bacteroidaceae bacterium | reverse complement strand
GACCTAAACTCAACTTTTTTTATTTTTTTTGTAAAATAATACACCAATGCCCATAATTATTGCAAAAACCACTAAGTATGAGAGTATCAAATATGTTCCGTATGATTTCCAACAGCAAAAGCACATAAACAAACAAGCACAAATTCCCAAAGAAGGCAGTACAAATCTCTTAAATGGACTAAATTGCTTTTCTTTAATTATGAGGTGCAAAAAAATGGGGATGTAGAGAGCATACTGCGTGACTATGACAATTTCATCGGCTTCCCAAGACATAAGCCACAAAGGATTACCCGTAGAATTCGTTACAAGAGGTCCGTTAAAAAACAGTGTTCCGCATTGAAAAAGCCAAAAAGCACAAAGAGCAAGCCCAATCAGGCACGATTTTAACGGCATGCCTGTAGATTCGTCTACTTCTGCAATGAGATTTGGTTTTGGACCCTGTCCTCTTATTGCAATAGAGTAAAAACCCCTCATACAACCAAGAATAACACCATTAGTTGTACCTAAGCATGAAACAATGATGAATACAAAGACTATAGTTCCTACAACATTGCTATGAAAAAGATTTGAAAATGCAATCATTGGAAGCCAGTCCCCTGCTTCAACAATTTGGCCTGCATTCATAGTTGCACTCATCGAGTACGTATATAGCATGTAGATTGCAGTACAAAAGAGAGCCCCTCCAACCAAAGCCAAAGGCAAATCCCGTTTTGGATTTTTTAACTCTGAATTAATTGTTGTTGCAATAACCCAACCTTCATATGAAAAAGCAAACGCACATACAGCTGCAAAAAAACCACCGCCCTGCACTATACCGGATGCCAATTTATCTGTAAAAATGCGAATGCCGTTACCATTGACAAGTCCTACTATTGTTCCAACAACACCCATGAAAACTAAAGGTATAAGCTTTGCAACAGTCATGCTTATTTGCAATTTACCTGCAAGTTTTGGAGAAAAAGAATTAATTACGACGGCAAGAACCATGTAAAGAAGAGCTATAGACATGTTAGCTTGACCAAATGACTCAAGACCAAGCAACATGCAAGTGTAGCGGGCAGAAATATAAGACAGCGTTGAACCTATTACAGGATAGTAAATGGCAGACATAAACCACCCCATGTAATAGGCAAAACCTTCTCCAAGTGAGGCCTCTGCATAGTCTACAACTCCATTGCATTTTACATATTTTGTTCCCATCTCTGCAAATACGCACGAGCAAACTATGCAAATCAAGCCAACAGCACCAATTACAAGGAGACTTTGCCCCATGCTTCCGCCTGTAAGAGATAATACTTTTACAGCCTTAAAGAATACTCCGGAGCCAATAACTATACCAATGACCATGGAAATAGCCGTTAGAAGGCCATATCTTTTTTCAAGTTTGTTGTCCATACCCGCTATTTATAAAGACACTTTCAAAACCTTTCAAGAGGTTCGAAAGTGTCTTATTCTTTTCACTAAAAGATTGTTACCTAAAATTTTCAATACAATTCTTACATGACGAGGTTTTTACAAAAACCTCATAAAGCCTACCTTATTTTATTTTGCGTGCTTCCATGTAAAAACGTTTTTCGTTTGCTTCTCCCAAGCTGAATGTCTTTCTTGGAAGTGCACCGTCTTTGATAATAGTATCAAAGAAAGTGTTCTTTTTTATTGCCGGTAAGAAAATACCAATGTTTCCTTCTTCACTTCCAAGTTTGTCTGTTACATCAGAGCCATGGATGTAGTCAACTGAGTAACCTTTGGCAGTAAGTGCATCAATGACTTTTTGGAGTGTTCCGGCAGCAATAGTTGCAGACGGGTCAGTAAGATGTACAACATAGTGTTTTACTTCGTCGCCGGATTTTGCACAATATCCAAAACTTTGTACCGCCTGGTCTGCAATGCTCTTTGCTATACAGTTTTTGCAACCGACATCTTGGATATCAACCTTAGCTGCATTCTTGTTAAGCTCTTGCAAAAAAACATCTTCAGGAACATTGAACAAAACTCTGTGAATTGGCTCAAAAACCAAGCCCGGGTCAAAAATGTTTTCAAGTTCGACAAGTCCGAATCTTGCAGGATGATTTTCTCTCTCTTCTTCTGAGAGAGCTTCTTTTATATCATCCCAGCAACTCTTTGCTGTTGCAAAACTATGATTACCATCTCCCATTGCAAACAAAAGAGGATTATTTTTGTCTAATTTTGATGCAAGGCTCTCAAATGCATTTGCAACTGCATCAAGATCGCTTTCTGAATTAACAATCCAAGCCTGAAGATGACCGCCGTTTTTCATAAGCTCAAAGTCATAAGCTACCTCAAGGTCTTGAGTCTTTTTTGCAAGAGGTTCAATAACAGTCTTCTTTTCATCACTTATAAGAACCATAATGTGAGGAATTTCAAGAGGAGCATCTTTTCTTATCTCTTTTCTAGGCGGTATTCTGGATAAAATTGTACCTTCTGTTGACCTTATGAGACTGGTTGAATTCTTTTCCCAACTGTAGCGTTCAAGGTCCAAGGCTACCATAAGGCCCCAACGGGAAACACCTGAGCATGTACGTTTTACCAAAAAGAAAGATCTTCCGTAAGTATCAAAAAGATTACTGTCAAGATAAGACTTCATTGTCTTGTTTATATTTTCAATTCTGGCTTTAGAATCTGAGTCTTCAAGATAGCATTCCGGGAAAATCAAACGTAAAGTAGACGGTGCATCTCCAACAAACTTGGAAACATCCTCCCAATAATTTCTTTCAGATGTATACTGGTCACATGCCACAACCGCCCATTTGTTCAAATCTGTTCCTTTTTTTGGAATCATAATATCAGGAGCCATCAATCCCATTGGTTTAAGTCTGCTGTTAATGTCTTTCATTTTTATCCTCTTTTTTTATTTTTCGAGATTTGTCAAAATTTTGCAAAACCTCTTTCCTTGTTCATATTACGCTTTAGAATTTTAATTCGCAACATAATTTGTTGCTTTTTGTTGCATTTACATTTTCAATTGGCAGTTTTGCAAAAACCTCTTCAATTTGGTATTATACACATATGCTTCAAAGCCGGAGAGTTTTTGACATTTCCAACATAATAGCAAATTATGCTTTTCTCATATGTCTGTTTCTATGTGTGCTTTACATGGCATCTTTTTGGTTTAATTTAGAAACATCATTTATAACTTTCGTTGTAAATACTTGTACCGTATTGTGTTGGACAGTCTTTGCGCTGTCTGTGATTATTTTCTTTTTTACACTTTTTTTCTGGATCTCAGATGAACATCTTCGTTTTTCATTAGTAATGTGGACACTTTTGAGAGCTGCAATTTGTATTTTTCTTGTGTATGCAATGGGACTGTTTTACACAATAACCACAACCGGATTTGAGGTTCATATATGAAAGCAATTCGTGGAGCTGTTTCAGTACAGGCCAATACCCCTGACTTAATTCAAAGTGCAATGGACACTCTTTTTTGTTTTTTATGTAAACGAAATAATTTATGTGAAGAAGATTTTGTTTGCATAATAATTTCACAAACCAAAGATTTATTTTCATTAAACGGAGCAACAGCCCTGCGTAAAAGCGGTAAATGCTCAAATGTTCCTCTTTTTTGCGTTCAGGAAGCAGATACAAATGGTGCAATGGCACAAGTACTGAGAATACTGGCACTTACAGAAAAGCCCATAGATAAAGTTTTCCATGTTTATCTTGGCAAGACGTCCAAACTGCGCCCGGATTTATCATAAGTTTTGTAAAAAAATCAATTGCAAAAGGTTTTTGAAGTTTCAACCAATGCTGTTGCATCAAAAGCACCCGTGCGGACAATTTTATAAGGTCTTACAGTTGCATCTATTAGCGTAGAGGGAACGGTCCCTTGTATTTCTTTATCACGTACAAGACCATCAACCATGGCTTCAAAACGGCGACAGATGTCGGTAAAATTAAGAAGTGATGGTTCTCCTGCCATGTTGACACTGGTTGAATAAATGGGCATGCCTGTCAGTTCTAAAAGATTTTGAAGAAAAGGATCTGCCGGAACTCTTATAGCTGTTTTCTTTCCGTCAACGGTATTAAGGATAACAGTAAGAGGTGCCGGCCAAGAAGAAAGGATATCACTTGGAATGGAAATACATAGTTTTTTAGCCTGTTCAATTGTTGCTAAAATAAGAAACGGTTTATCCTCAGGGCGACCTTTCAAATCCATGAGAGCCTTATCGCCTATTTTATAGGCGGCACAAAGCCCATATATCGTATCACAAGGAAGAACAACAACTCCTCCGTCTCTAATC
>CAVGEF010000052.1:0-1579 GCA_963628205.1 Bacteroidaceae bacterium | reverse complement strand
TTTCCAATGTCTCCGGGTTCGCTTTGTTGATAATCATTGTTGTTTTTTCCTTTCCTTCTTCCAAAAATCCAAGCAAGCAAAGCAATTACAAATGCCAGACCAATTGAAAGTCCAAAGCATGTTAATTTGCTCCAAGGCTTAAAAGATGCCACTTTTACAGTAGGTTCTTTCAAATCTTGTGCATTTTGAACATTGGACGATGAAGAAACTGTATAGTCGCTGTTATCGAACCTATACACATCATCACCTTCAACCTTATAACCAAGATTCATTGCAGCAAATCTTATACCGTCTTCAGTAGAAAGCTCTTCTTCTTGAATTCTAAGATTTTCTAATTCTACCTCATCCCTGTCAAGACGGTATTCGTTTGCTTTTAATTGCCTCTCAAGCTCTTTATTTGCAAAAAACCCCCGTTCTCCCATGAAAGCGGACATCAAACTGAACAAACAAAGGGTTATAACTACAAATAGAATGAAGTATTTTCTTGCCATCGCATACCCTTTCAAATATAATAGCAAATAATCGGAATAAAAAAAAGTATAGCCTATGGGGGAGGTCCTCAATGAGCAAAAATAAAAGTTTTAAGACTGTATTCGCAACAATAATTGTTATGCTTATTGTTTTAGCTTCATTTTCTTATGTTGTTCTCATGTACGTTGCACCTGTTTATCAGTTAAATCAAAATAAGATTTATTACTGGTCAATAAGACTTTTCCCTCTATTGATAGGAATAGTTCTTATTACAATTGCTTCAATTCTTCTAAGTCATAGTGAAGACAAAGAAGATGAAGATGATAAACTTCCCCCCAATTCATATGATAATGCACTCTTTGAAGAACCTTGCGATGACCCTGAAAGTATCAGTGATGTAGAAAATGCAAATACAAACAAAAAAGAGGAAGTTCCTTTTATTTCTGTTTTTGGGCAAGATGTAACTCAGGAAAAAAGCCCGTCGTATGTTGTCGTAAATAATGCACAAAATGAAGCTCTTATAAATGCAATCAAAACTCTTGCTGATAAAATTGATAACTTCTCCGCCCTCTCCAGTCCAAAAATCGTAGAGAGTGTAAAAACCAACGAAGAAGTAACCGCCTCAGAAGAAATCAAAAATGAAACACTTTCACAAGAAATAGAAGAAGTTG
This sequence comes from Bacteroidaceae bacterium, assembly GCA_963628205.1. Lineage (GTDB taxonomy): Bacteria > Spirochaetota > Spirochaetia > Sphaerochaetales > Sphaerochaetaceae > UBA9732. The sequence continues at coordinate 437 of CAVGEF010000052.1, read as the reverse complement.
AAGAAATCCGTAAAGAACAAGATAAAGAAGAACCTGCCGTTGCCGTTGAAACTGTTTCAAAAGATGAAAGCGGTAGCGTTGTATTCAAAAACTATGAAGGAAGTGATGCAAAAATTCATGCCCATGCACAATATGATTATGCTCTTGAATATGGTTACAACCTAACATTTGCCCTTGTAGATGGTTCAATTAGTCAAGTAGCTTTATCTGTTGGCGATAAAGCTACTTGCATAGACGTCAAGGGGAAAACTCTTGTAATTATTCCTTTTGAAGATGAAACTGAAGCATTAGATACTCTTGATAAACTTGGATTGAAATACGAAATAAGAATATTGCAAGACAATATGAGTTTTGACAATCTCATAGAAGGCCTCTTATAAAAGCTATTGATTATTAAAGTTAAATAAAATAGACTACTTAGCCGGATTATACAAAGG
>CAVGEF010000051.1:5857-7853 GCA_963628205.1 Bacteroidaceae bacterium | reverse complement strand
CCAAAGCCCCCTGCTCCCCGTTCTGTATTTGAGAGAATAGAACTTTCTTCAAAAAAAGCTACTTCGTGCTTGGCAATAACCATTTGAGCAATTCTATCACCATTGTTTACAACAAAAGGAGAATTTGAATGATTTATAAGAAGAACTTTAATTTCTCCTCTATAATCACTGTCTATAGTTCCCGGAGCATTAAGCACTGTAACTCCAAATTTTGCAGCAAGACCTGAGCGAGGTCTGATTTGAGCCTCAAAGCCTACCGGTAACTGAATATGTATTCCGGTTGGAACAGCCGTCCATGTATGAGGTTCTATAACAAGGCTTTCATTAGACAAGCAGGCACAGATATCTGCGCCTGCTGCTTGAGAAGAGCTATAGATTGGAATCTTAGCCCCTGAATCTAAAAGAACTTTCACTTTGCAATCAAAATTCAAATTAGTTTTCCTCTTTGGTTGTATCAAAAGAACCGGACTTTCTGTCCTTTTTCTCATGGTCAAAACGGCCATAAGGTTTTGAAGTACGTTTGTCAGAATTTTTATATTCTCTAGGCTTTCTTTCAGGTGCTTTGGTCTCCCCTTCCGGGTCAATGGCATCTATATAAGAAAGGCTAAGTCTACCGCCTGTACGGTCAATTTCAATTAACTTAACAGGAATGACTTGTCCAACTTGCAGGATATCGGAAACATTGTTTACTCTGGTTCTTGCAAGTTTGGAAATGTGGCAAAGACCTTCTTTTCCGGGAATAATCTCAACAAAAGCACCAAAGTCCATTATTCGTTTAACGGTTCCCTGATAGATTTTGCCAACCTCCGGTTCTTCAACAATAGACTTAATCATTTCCAAGGCTGACTGAGCACTTGCTGAATTTTTGCCGTAAATTGTGACAACACCTGTATCATCAATATTTACTTCAGCACCTGTTACTTGAGCAATACTCTTGATTGTTTTTCCGCCGGTTCCAATAACTGCACCAATTTTTTCTTCTTCTACTTTAGTAGTAAGAATCTTTGGAGCATATTGGTTGATATTGGCTCTAGGAGCAGAGAGAGTCTGTTCCATGATTCCAAGAATGTGATAACGGCCTTCTTTTGCCTGTTGCAAAGCACGTCTCATAATCTCCGGCGTAACACCTGCAATCTTGATATCCATTTGGAATGCTGTAATACCGTCACGAGTACCTGCAACCTTAAAGTCCATGTCTCCAAGATGGTCTTCTTCTCCCAAAATATCAGACAAAATGGTATAACGGCTGTAATCGGCCCCCTCTGTTATAAGTCCCATTGCAATTCCTGCAACCGGTTTTGAAATTGGAACACCTGCATCCATCAATGAGAGACATCCCCCACAAACCGATGCCATTGAAGAAGAACCGTTTGATTCCATAATCTCACTTACAACTCTAACTGTATAAGGGAATTCGTCTTTACAAGGAACGACAGCTTGAAGAGCTCTTTGTGCAAGATGACCGTGCCCTATTTCTCTTCGTCCTGTTGTAAGGCGACCGGTTTCACCTACTGAATATGGAGGAAAATTGTAATGCAGCATAAAGTTGCTGTAATTCTTGTCTCCGTCGATATTATCAAACAATTGTTCATCCTGGACAGTTCCAAGCGTTGTTACAGCAAGACTTTGAGTTTCACCTCTTGTAAAAAGAGCGCTTCCGTGAGTTCTTGCCAAAACGCCGACTTCACAGGTAATAGGTCTGATTTCTGTAACTTTTCTACCGTCTACACGAACACCGTCATCAAGAATGGATGCTCTAAGAACTTCATAAGCCAAATCATCAAAAAGTTTTGCAATTTGGACTTTTCCATCATCATGAGAAGAAACCTCATCTGCAAATTTTGCAAGGGTATCGGCCTGAACCTGTGCTAAAGCATCATGTCTGGCTTCTTTACTGCTTCCAAAAGATGCCTGCTTAACAAGCGGTTTTGCATATTCACGAATTGGCTCTAACCAAGACAGGTCTTCATTTATTTTAAGAACCGGAAGTTTTTCC
>CAVGEF010000051.1:0-5847 GCA_963628205.1 Bacteroidaceae bacterium | reverse complement strand
GCATCACAAAGCATGGTAATTACCGGTTGAGCTGCAGCTATTGCATCAAGCATGTTTTGCTCAGATACTTCGTGAGCGCCACCTTCAACCATTGTAATTCCTTCTCTTGTTCCTGCAACAACAATGTCCAAATCAGAATTTTCAATTTGCTGGAATGTTGGATTTATTACATATTTACCGTCAACAAGTGCTACTCTTACTCCGGCAATTGGGCCGTTGAAAGGGATATCTGAAATTGTAACAGCTGCACTTGCTGCATTGATTGCAATTACATCCGGAGTGTTAACCTGGTCTGTAGATACAACAGTTGGTACAATTTGTATTTCACGGCTGAATGCTTTATCAAATAGTGGGCGCATTGGGCGGTCAATCAAACGGCTAACAAGAATTTCTTTGTCTTTTGGTTTGGATTCCCTTTTTAGAAATCCTCCGGGAATCTTACCTGCGGCATAGTATTTTTCATTATATTCAACTGAAACCGGAACATAATCCAAAGGCTCGCTTGGAGCATCTGAGCAACATACTGTGGCTATAACGGCAGAACCTGCATAATGAGCATAAACAGCGCCATTAGCCTGCTTGGCAATTTTTCCTGTCTCAAAGACAAGATAGTCATCACCAAGTTTTACTGAAACTTTTTTTACATCTGACATTCTTTCTTTTTCTTCCTTTAACTTCTTTACTTCTTTTTTCTTCTTTTGAGAGGCCTTTATAAAAACCTTCTCTAATCTAAAAAGCCAAAATCAAGCTTCCATGCCGCAAGAAACTCAAAGAATTTTTAGTTTTTCAGATACTTTCTAGGGTGGCAGTATCATTGACAATAACTGCCAATAGACGCAGTAAAGGCCCCGATAAAACAGGGCCTAAACTTTTTACATTTACTTTCTGAGTCCCAACTCAGCAATAAGTGAACGATATTTCTCAATGTCGTTATTCTTGATGTATTTAAGAAGACGTCTTCTTTGTCCTACCATTTTAAGAAGACCGCGGTTTGAAGCATGGTCTTTTGGATTAGCCTTAAAATGTTTTTGAAGGTCGTTGATTCTAGCTGTAAGAAGTGCAATTTGAACTTCTGCAGCTCCTGTGTTCTTCTCATCTCCACCAAACTTTACGATGAGTTCCTGTTTTTGTTCCTTAGTAACCATGTGTTACTCTCCTAGGAATGTAATCTCATTTGGAATCATCCGTACAGGCAGTTCCAGAGCCAAATGATTCTCTGAAATTTGAAGTTTGCCATTGGCAAAGACTTCATTTGCTGTCGCTTTCACCATGTACAACCCCTCTTTTGGAAGAAGTTGTTCAAGAGTACGGACATCATACAACAGGCGGTTTTGACTCGATTTGAAAGGAACATCTCTCATATCAAGACTGTACGCTCTGCCAAGTAATGAGGAAACTTTTTCCAAATTACCTGTTAGGAGACATCTACGAATCAAGGAGCTGCTCACTTCTTCCCCGTTTACAAAGACAGAAGGCACAACCACTAAAGAAGTAGATGAAGTATATTTGGACAAATATTCAGCAATTTGCGAAACACCGGCACTGCTTGTGGAATTTCCACAACGAAAGCTTGTCCCAACAACCATTGCTTTGACATTGTACGACGTACAGAGCATAGCAATGAACTCCTCACCCGAAAGTTTACTCATATCGTCACAAAAGTCAATTACACAATGCCAGTTAAGGCCTGACTTCGTCAACATTTCATTCAATTTATAAACCGATGCCAAAGGTTTGACATTTTTCATGGAACCTTTTGCCATTTTTGGATTTACAGAAAATGTAATTGCAACACTTTGCCAATTATTTTCACGCGCTAAAGAGACATTTTTTTCTATAATTGCCAAGTGCCCCAAATGAAAACCGTCAAATACTCCAATACTGACAACACACGGAACATTTTTTAGCATGTTTTGCTTAAAGTCTAAAGTTTGCATCACTCATCTTCCCTGATTTGGCAAATTATTTTTTTTTCTTTAAGACTGTATATGCAAAAAGCCCGGCCCATATTTGTGAATATAGCAAAACCGTTATTTCCGGAAGGTAAACGTTTTTTCACACTTTGAGGGATGTTTCCATTTTTCAATTTGAATGACTCTGCGTCATTAGTCTGTATAAAAATTGTCCCTGCAATTTTGCTTAACATATCCAAGTTGTCTTCTTTTGTCAAAGAGACTTCTTTTAGGCTGTCTTCATCGTCATATTGGATTGCATTTTCTACGTTAAATGGCCCAATGGAAGTCCTATACAGCTCTTTTACATAAGCACAGCTTGAGCATAAATGCCCCAAATCACGTGCATAAGAGCGAACATACGTTCCTTTTGAAACATGAAGTTTTATTTTAAGAAAAGGGGCCTCGTATGAAATGATTGTGGCCTCATGAATGAATACCTGACGAGGCTTAAGCTGTGGAACCTCTTCATTGGCCCGTGCAATTTGATAGACTCTTTTGCCGTTTACATGAATTGCACTGTATGCAGGAGGTACTTGAGCTAATGGACCCACAAGCTTGTTTACAGCATTTTGTACTGTCTCAAAATCAGGTAGTGTGCCCCTTTCAATGACATCCCCTTCAGGGTCTAGAGTATCAGTAGAAAGACCAAATTCAATTACAGCTTCATACGTTTTGTCCATTCCCATAAAGAGTGGAACAAGTTTTGTATAGCAGCCACATAAGACAATCATAAGACCGTGTGCAAATTTATCCAGAGTTCCGCAATGCCCTGTCTTCTTATTAACAATTCTTTTTATACGGCCCAGGCAGTCAAAAGATGTAATGCCTTGACTTTTATCAACAAGAATAATTGCATTTTTGCCCATATAAACTGCTACCCGGTTTTATCGTTTGTCTTTACTCGTCTGACTTCGTATGAAGGCTTTCCAAAAGTTCATTCATTCTTTGAGCATCACGCTGTGTTGTGTCAGGGACAAATGTAAGTTTAGGTGTATTTCTTGTCTTTAGTACACTTGCAAGTTTTGCCTGTATGAAACCTGCAGCACTCTGGAGAGCTTTAACAGAATTCTCCAGAGTACCGTCATTTGCAAGACATGAAACATATAGCGTTGCATAAGCGTTATCTTTAGACAAAGTTATTTCACTGATACTTGCAAATTTACTGAGTTTAGGATTTTTTATTTCCCCGTTAACAATAAGAGTATTAACAGCTTGCAAGATTCTTGCTTCATTTCTACTTTGACTGTAATCGCTCATTTTTTGCTCCAATTATACGCATTTTGAAGTAAATCAAACCTAAGGTTTTTACAAAACTGCCTTCATACATCTTAGTTTTGCCTTTCCGGCTAAAAGCTCATTTTGCAAAAACTTCTAAAGTGCCTGATTTCAAATATATTCATCAGACACGTCAAGCTTTCTTGCTGTCTCTTGGATTTCAACAAATTCAAGTACATCGCCTTCTTTCAAATCCTGGAAACTTTCAATTCCAATACCGCATTCAAATCCGGCAGTTACTTCACGTACATCGTCCTTGAATCTCTTAAGAGAAGTGATTTTCACCAAATCATGGTTGATTTGAATATTATCTCTTATGACGCGACAGAAATTGTTTCTCTTAACGCTTCCGTTAAGCACATAACAACCGGCAACAATTCCCACTTTTGGAACTTTGAAGACCTGTCTGACTTCTGCTGTACCAACATCAACTTCTGTTTTCTCAGGAGAAAGCATGCCTTCCATGGCAGCCCTGACATCATCGACAACGTTGTAAATGATATTGTACTTGCGAATTTCAATCTTTTCCTGGTCTGCACGTGCCTGTGCCTTTGGAGTTGGTCGAACGTTGAAACCAATTACAAGGGCAGGATTTTCAGAGGCCGATGCCAAGTTTATATCATCTTCAATAATTGCACCGGCAGCTGCACGTATTACGCGGACTCTGATTTCAGGAGTTGAAAGTTTTTCAAGAGCAAGTTGCAAGGCTTCAACAGAACCTTGTACATCACCTTTAATAATGACGTTAAGTTCCTGTACTTCACCGTCCTTAATTGCTTCATTAAGTGTCTCAAGTGTAACTTTCTTGAACTTGCTTGCCTGATTCATTCTTTCAAGTTCTTGTCTCTTTGTACCTATTTGTCTTGCCTGTTTCTCATTCTCACAAACCTGGAACGGATCACCTGCTGACGGAACATCAGAAAGCCCAATTACTTCAACAGGCGTAGACGGACCTGCTACCATAATCTTTTTGCCTTTATCATCAAACATGGCTCTTACTCTGCCCGGATAGATACCTGAAACATAATAATCACCTTGCTTTAATGTTCCTCTTTCAATAATTACAGATGCAACAATACCTCTTCCTTGGTCTATTCTTGCTTCAAGAATTTTTCCCTCTGCTCTGCAATTGGGATTGGCTTTCAAATCCATCATTTCAGCTTGTAAGAGAATTGTATCCAAAAGTTCGTCAATGCCTTCTTTTCTCAGGGCTGAAATCTGACAGAACAAGGTCTGTCCGCCCCACTCTTCCGGCATAAGACCACGATCAGAAAGCTGTTGCATGACGCGTTCAGGTTTTGCATCAGGTAAATCAATTTTGTTTATTGCAACAATAATTGGTACATTTGCAGCTTTTGCATGGTCAATTGCTTCAAGAGTCTGAGGCATAACGCCATCATTTGCAGCAACAACAAGAACGACAATATCTGTAAGCTGTGCGCCTCTTGCTCTCATCATTGTAAAAGCAGCATGTCCCGGAGTATCCAAGAAGACAATATCTCCTTTTCCCGGAATAGAGACTTTATAAGCACCAATATGCTGTGTAATACCTCCAAATTCACCGGCAACAACGTTTGTTTGTCTTATTGCATCCAGCAATTTTGTTTTACCATGGTCAACATGTCCCATGATAGTAACAATTGGAGCTCTTGGAACCAAGTCTTCTTCTTTATCTTCTTCTTTTGCAATTATTGTTTCATCATAAAGATTTACAAGATGTACTGAGCATCCGTATTCTTCTGCAATAATTGTAGCTGTATCGCTGTCTATACTCTCGTTTATACTTACCATCATTCCCATTCCAAATAGTTTGGAAATGATTTCAGAAGCCTTTATATTCATTTTACGGGCAAGATCACTGACAGTTATTGAAGAAAGAATATCTATAGATTTTGGAATTGCTGCAGTTTGGTCATTTGTTTTAGGTTTTTTACCAAATTGTTTAAGTTCAAACTCTTCGTCAGTCCTTTCTCCTCTTCTGTCTTTTCCCTTGTCTTTTGAATAAACTCTGCGGTTTTTATCAACAGTAATATCCCCCGGAGGAGCAAAGTTGCCGCCCCTGTGCATATTAGCGCCTCTTGGAGCGTCTTTTCCAAAACCGGGTTTTTGTCCAAATCCACCCTTAGATTGTCCGTCTTTTGAAAAACCTCCAAAACCACCCTGTCTTTGTCCGTATCCACTCTGTTTGTTTCCCTGCTGGGCAGAACGCGGAATATAACCCTGTGGACGTCCCTGTTGACCACCTTGTCCAAAGTTTCCTTGGCGTTGTCCATATCCGCCTTGGGTTTTGTGATTATTGTAATTGCTGATTCTTTGGCCGTCTCTGCCATAAGTAACACCACCAACAGAGCCAACGGGACCGGTTGATCTTTGTCCTACGGAACTTTTTGAAGAACCGGCTGGATTTATTGGCGGTAAATTATCACCGGAAATAATCACAGGACCCATGTTTATGGTGCTTTGAGGAATAAAGCTTTTCTTTATTACTTTTTTCTGAACAACAGGTGCATTTGAACCGTTTTGTTTCTTTACAAAAGTACTTCCCTGAGCATTAACAGGCTTTTGAGCCTGTGAGTTTTGCATACCGGTCTTTTGTTGAGTATTTTGCATATTGGGG
>CAVGEF010000050.1:0-2979 GCA_963628205.1 Bacteroidaceae bacterium | reverse complement strand
CTACAATAATATCGCTTCGTACAAAAGATGATGTAACGCTTGAGGCATCACAAAGATTGCTAAAGAGAGCTCCCAATGCAAAAGAAATGCTGACATTGAGTGAAAATGAAATAGCAAATCTCATTTACCCGGCAGGCTTTTACAAAAGAAAAGCATCGCAAATTAAAAACGTCTCTCAAATTCTAGCAGAAAAATATAACGGTGAAGTTCCCAATACAGTAGAAGAACTTTTAAGATTCCCCGGAGTTGGAATAAAAACAGCAAATCTTACTCTTAATCTTGGTTTTGGAATTGATGCAATATGTGTAGATTGTCATGTACACCAAATTTCAAACAGGTTAGGATGGATACAGACTAAAACACCGGAAGAAAGTGAAAAAGCGCTTATGAAGATAATGCCAAAAAGGTTTTGGATTCCATTAAATGAACTTCTTGTATCTTATGGCCAAGAAATATGTACCAGCGTAAGCCCAAAATGCTCAATGTGTCCGCAAAACAGCTCTTGCCCAAAAGTTGGTGTTACAAAACACCGTTAGCAAAACTAAAAAGAGCCCAAAAAACATAAGAAGTTCTCAAGTATTTTCTCTTTTAATACATCCAAAGAAAGACCAAGAGACTCAGAAACACATTCATATGTGTTTACAATAAAAGACGGATTGTTGATTTTTCCTCTGCATGGGACAGGAGCAAGATAAGGGGAATCGGTCTCAAGAAGTAGCCGGTTCAGAGGCACCTCTTTCAGAACTTCTCTAAGTTCTCTATTTGATTTATATGTTACGTTTCCTGCAAAACTAATGTAAAAACCCCGTTCCAAAGAGGCTTCCATTAGTTTTTTGTCTCCACTAAAACAGTGGATAATTCCACCTTTAGAAGGAGCCAGTTTTTTTATAATACTTGTTGTATCTTCAGATGCATCTCTATTGTGAATTAAGACAGGAAAACCAAGAGATGATGCTAATTTCATTTGCTCTTCAAAAAGAAAAAACTGTTTTTCTTTTGTCCCGTACTGCCAGTAGTAATCAAGACCTATTTCGCCAATTATTCTTATTTTATAACGCTCTATATTAGATTTTAAGACATCAAGTTCCTTTTGGAGAACATCAAATGATTTTACAGTACTTCCACTGGCTTCAACTTCCAGAACTTCTTCGTTTGAACTTTCTCTTGGCCCTGCCTCCCAAGGCCCCATGGCCCCGGCAATATGTATTAAAGGAAAATCTTTAAGAAGAGAGACCCTTTCTTCTATATCATTACAGCAGCAGCCGGCATCTATACCGCCCATGAAACCGTCTTGAAACAAATTGGTAAATAAAGAGTCTGTATCAATGCCTTTTTCTTTCATGTAATGAGTATGAAAATGAGAATCTATTATATTTTTATATTCTGTCATTGTGCTATAAGTTCTATACTTTTACCTGAAGCATCAAAGAATGAAGGACTTCCCTTTTTAAGAATGCAAGAACTGTCTATGACAATCTTCGTGATGTCTTTATAAGAAGGAATATCATACATCAAGCCCATCATTGTATCTTCTACTATACTTCTAAGGCCTCTGGCGCCTGTCTTTTGGTCATATGCTGTTTGAGCTATTTGATGAATTGCATCCTGTGTAAATTCAAGCTCAACACCATCAAGCTTCATAGTTGCAACATATTGACCCAATATTGAGTTTTTGGGCTCTATAAGTATTTTTTCAAGGTCTTCAACTTTTAAGTTATTCAATGCTACATGAACCGGAAGTCTTCCAATAAACTCCGGAATAAGACCAAATTTTATCAAGTCATCGGGTAGAACATTCTCATAAAGAACTTCTAAATCTTTTTCTCTTGTATCTACAATGTTCTTTCCAAACCCCATTGAGGAGGAATCCATTCTTTTTTCTATGATTTTATCCAATCCTACAAAAGCACCGCCACAAATGAACAAGATGTTTCTTGTATCTATCTTTATCATCTCCTGATTAGGATGCTTCCTGCCACCCTGAGGCGGAACACTTGCAACAGTTCCTTCAATTATCTTCAAAAGAGCCTGTTGCACGCCTTCTCCGGATACATCTCTTGTTATTGAAACGTTCTCGCCTTTTTTGGCAATCTTATCTACTTCATCAAGAAAAATAATTCCGTGCTCTGCTTTAGAAACATCGTCATCGGCAGCCTGAATGAGCTTAAGAAGAATATTCTCAACATCTTCGCCAACATAGCCGGCTTCTGTAATTGTAGTTGCGTCAGCAATTGCAAAAGGAACACTTAATTTTCGTGCAAGAGTTCTTGCAAGAAGAGTTTTTCCGGTACCTGTGGGTCCCATTATAAGGATGTTGGATTTATCCAGTTCTACGTTATTTTCTTTTTCAACTTTATCTTGGAATTTAATTCTCTTGTAATGGTTATAAACAGCAACACTTAATACTTTTTTTGCTTTATCTTGGCCAATTACATATTTGTCGAGGTATTCTTTAAGCTCATGAGGAGTTGGAAGAACATCTGGAAGGTCAGATTTCTCTTCTTGCTCGCTTGGTATATCATATTCGCCCATCAATATGTCATTGCATCTCTCAATGCAACTTTCGCATATATTTATCCCATTGGGACCTTGAATCATTCTTCTGTTTGAGCTTCCACAAAAGGAGCAATATTTGGTGTTCTTTCCAAATGCCATCTTAAATTGCCCTCTCAATTTCCAATAAATTTATAATCAACTTCTAACAAGAACAGTATCGACAATTCCATATTCAACAGCTTCATTTGCTGTCATAAAGAAATCTCTTTCAATATCTGCTGCAACTCTTTCTTCACTTTGTTTTGTGTGTTTTACAAGATAATCAATAGAAAGCTTTTTTAACCTGAGTATTTCTTTTGCATGGATAGCAATGTCAGACGATTGACCCTGCACTCCACCCCAAGGCTGATGAATCATTACTCTGGAAGATGGAAGTATAAGCCTTTTCCCGTTTGCTCCTCCGGCTAAAATAAGGGCTGCCAT
>CAVGEF010000049.1:6145-9938 GCA_963628205.1 Bacteroidaceae bacterium | reverse complement strand
AACAGCAACTTGTAAACTTATTTTGTCCAAGTCTTTTTTCTCATAGTAAGAAGATGCATTTTTCTTAAAATCAATGACAGCGTAATTTTCGTTTTCGTCTTCAAGTATGCAATCGGCTCTGCCTTTCAGTGAAATTACTTCGTTGGAAATCGTAAAAGACGTGTCGCTTTCCATGGCTTTGAATTTCATATTGCGTAAACTTTCTGCTGTTTTTGTTTCATAAACCAATGGCAAAATGTTTTCATACGTTTTTTTTATGTAAGTTATATGGGAAATATCTGTTGAAGTTGGCTGTTTTGCATAGTTTGCAAGTTCATTTCTGAATATGGATTTAAGTCTTGCTTCATTAATGTTACTAAGTGTTCCTGCCTCTTTCAGTGCATTTTGAATTGTTGAATGCAGAATATTGCCAATTTGGGCTGCATCATTCATTCTTGGATTGCAGTCTACATCCTGCAATTTCAAAACGCAATAAACGTACCCCTTAAACGGACATTCTTCAAATGCTTTTATCCTTGATACGCTAATGCTTAATGGCATTTGAGGAATATTGAAATGTAAGTTTTTATTGTAATTCAAAGTACATTCAAAAGCACTGGCAAGGCAGTCTTTTTGTTTTTGAGATATTATTAAGTTTTGAGCTACGTTTTGGGCCGGTTTGTTAGAATTGTTTTGAACATTAGTACTTGAAGTGCCTGCATCTTCCCAAAGTTTTTCTTCCTGTATGAAAGAATCATCTTTTATTTCATTTACATACAATATGGAATTTTCGCCTAAGAAAGAAGTTGGAACGACATCTGAGCCGGAAAAACCCTCTTGGCTTGATGAAAACCATACTGAAGCGTTAGTAAAGTCAAAAGTATCAGAGGTCTTGGAAGTATTGGAAGTTTTATTGAGTACATTTGCATAATGAGCTAACAAAGTCTCTTCCAAGTGCAAAACATTTTCAATTGTATTTACTTTTTCATATGGTAAAAAAGGATACGGATTTCGTAATGTACGTGTGTTGGTATCTGTAAGACCAATTACAAAATGATGTTTTACGGCAAGACCTGCATCAACAGGATAGCTGTAAACTTTTATCAAGTTACGGCTCAAGTTTGGTGTATAAACCTTGTCGCCCAGTATGTCTATGAAAAGGCCAAACAAATCTTGAGATTCTTTGAGCTCAAGCAAGCCCAAACGAGAAGAAAGAGTGTCTAATTCTGTTATACATGAACCAAAAACTCTTGCATTTAAGTCTTCTAGGCTATCGTTATTGGAAAGTTCTTTTACCCAAGTATTTTCTCCAAACAGGTAATTTACAAGTGTAATCACATTGTCATGAAGAGCATTGATGTCTTTGCAATTTACAACATTTTCTATTTTTGAGCCTATCTCTGAAACTCTTTGTGCTAAAGTTTCTTCATGGATAGCTATAAATCTTTGATTCCATTTTGAGATTGGCCCGTCATGTAATTTGCATTTTATTGCATTTTCAATTATGCGAACCATTACAGCTCTGTCTTTGTATGGAAAACACGGGTCTAAAAAAAGACTTTTCAGACTTTCAAAGCTGTAATTTTCATCACGTATTTTCAACAATGTATTGAGAAAACGCCCCGGAATATAATCAAGCAACGGTTTTGTATCTGTAAAACCTAAAACGATGTCTCGTTTTGAGGCTTCCTGCTCTAAATAAGGAAGGTAAGAAGCAACCGCAGGACATGAAATAGCTATATCATTTGGAAGCTCGCCTTTTAATAAAAGTTCATGAACCTCTCTCATGCACGCTTTTGTTTCTGACACTGAATTTGCAAAAAGCTTAAGGCGCGGTTTTTCGTTTGAATCTTCGTTAGGATTACTACAAAAAGCAAAACCATGAAAACTGTTAAAATCAAAATCTATGTTTTGGCAAACTTTCAATGCTTCATTTACAAGCGCATCTTTGAAAGTACTTGAAAAAACCAATACATAGGAATTGGCCTTTTTTCCATTATCCCCAATGCTTGCAAAATTAGGCTCATAGAGACATGTGTCATACAAATTGTTTTCATCCAAAAATGCTTTATAAGCAGGCACAAGATGTTTCAAATCGTAAACCATGTCACTTGGACAATGAACAAGGGCACTGGATGTAAGTGTCATGTTTTTTACGTCAAATGCACGACACATGTCAGGAAGATTCTTTGCAATGCTTTTCATGTAAGCTTTTTGGCTACAGGGGTATGAACTGTCACAATAAAAGCGCAAGCGTTCCATGGCATTTTCTTTGGCAAAAAAAGCCTGAACAAAAAGGAGCCGGTCTGTGAAAACAGCACGCGTTTTTGTCTTTGGATAAGATGAAAAATTTGCCTTAAAGTCGTCCCAAGACACAACTGTATCTGTAAAGACGGCACAATTTGGATAAGCACGAACAAAAGCTTCCAAATAACTTCTGGCTATTACTTGTGAAGAAAATACGTAAGTTTTACCTTCGTCATGAGCTTTTGCAATTAAATCAATAATTTCACAGACACAATCCATAGCGCAATTATAAAATAAAACAATGCCAACTTCCAAGATATTTACATGCAAAGGCATTTACATACAAGTGGCATTTACATGCAAGTTACATGCAAGATGGGATTTGGGGGCAAGAGTAAAACAGCTTTTGCAAAATTTTGAGCAATTTGTATAATGGCCCGTGTATGGCAACAAAGAAACCAAACAAAAAACTAAGCCTCATTTTGGTACTAACCGTCATTGCTCTTTTAGCTGTGCTTTTTATAATTACGCCGGTAGAAAACCCACTTGCAAAACAGGAAACTTCAAGTACGGCGCCCATTGGAATGGAGGAAGCTCTTGCCATTCCCTCTTTCACTGAGACCGATATTATCGTAGAGCACACAGGTTATACTCTTTGCTATAGTGAAGATGCCAAACAGCCTTACTGGGTTGCATATATTCTTACAGCTGATGAAGTTTTTGCAAATACAGCACAAAGGGCTAATAATTTTCACGAAGACCCATATATTCCAACGGGCAGTGCAACGCTTTCAGATTACAAAGGAAGCGGTTATGACAGAGGCCACATGATTCCGGCTGCCGACCTTAAGTGGTCTGAAAAAGCTATGGATGATTCTTTTTATATGTCAAACATGAGCCCTCAGGTGCCGTCTTTCAACAGAGGTATCTGGGGCGATTTAGAAGCTGTTGTGAGAACATTTGCAGTGCAAAACAAAGCAGTATGTGTAGTAACCGGTCCTGTTTTGACAGACGGTCCTTATGAAAGAATTGGAGCAAATGAAGTATATGTTCCAAAGTTCTATTTCAAAGCAATTTTGGATTACACTGTGCCTGAATACAAAGCAATTGGTTTCTTACTTGCAAACGAGGGTTCTAAAGAAAGCTTAACTTCTTTTGCTGTTACTATTGATGAACTTGAAGAAATAACAGGTCTTGATTTTTTTCCTCTTTTACCGGATGAAGATGAAACTGTCTTAGAATCTTCATACGATGTTTCTCTTTGGGACTTTACGCCTTTTAATTCTAAAACAATAGCTCAAAAGTATGGGTATGACATAGAAAATGGTTGCTATATTGACAGTCAAGACATTGTTTATGATGCTAACGAACAAACACAAAGTATACAGGAAGAGGCCTTAAGACCTCAAAAACTCAGTGAAAAGTTTTTCTATTTACTTAGAGGTTTTTTAAGCTTTGCGAATGATTGCTTTGTAAAAATCAACTCCGCCGGGAAGACTTGATGCACAAATGTTTTCATCAATGCCATGCACACTTTTCATTTGTTGTTGTGTAATTGCCAACGGTG
>CAVGEF010000049.1:0-6135 GCA_963628205.1 Bacteroidaceae bacterium | reverse complement strand
GTCTGTCACTTTCCAATAATGGTAAGCATCTGTATTGCCTGTCATAGCATACGGTGTTGGGAGAGTGCCGGGATAGATTTCCCGTACAGTTTCTTCTACAAGTTTGAATGCTGGGCTGTTGTAATCCACAGGTTTTTGAGGGGCCCTGCATGGCTCAAATTCCATTTCAAGTCCGTATTTTTTGCACAACGGCTCAAGAATACAACGGGTTTCTTCTTCTCCCTGGTGCTGTATGAAACGAGCATTTATGTTAAGCCAAGCGGTCTCAGGAAGTACGTTTTTAGCTTTGGAGCCTTCACACATTGTAAATGCCATTGTAGTTTTTATCATAGCTCCTGCAACAGGATTAAGAGAGGGAAGTAGCTTGCTCAGGACGGGAGAGAAGAACTTTGCATGCCTTAAAATGAACCCAAATGCGCCTTTTGCATGAGGGCCAAGTCGTCGAAACATTTCTGTAACAGTTGGATTCATTTTTGCTTTATTTGGGTCATGACGCTCTATTTCATTGACAAATGCTGCCAAGCGGGCAATTGGAGTACCTTTACATGGTGTAGAGGCATGCCCTCCCTTCGAGTGGGCTGTAATTTTTATATTACCTTGGCCTTTTTCAAGAGTCCCTATCATTGCAAAACTGCCTTCTACGCCTTTCATTGGAGATGTAACAATCATGCCACCCTCATCTATAAGCAATTGCAGTCTTATACCATGCTCCAAGAGGTACTTTACTGTATTTGGTGCGCCGTCTCCGCTTACTTCTTCTGTTGATGAAGATGCTATGTAAATATCTGCATTTGGCTCAAAACCATCCTCTATTATTTCTTCCAAACTTTGAAATATGCACATAAGAGATGCTTTTGTGTCTACTGTGCCACGCCCCCAAATAACTGCGTCTTCATCTATGTATCCTGAGAACGGTTCATGCTTCCATTGGCCGGTTGCAGGAACTACATCCTGATGCGACATTAATAAAACAGGCTCGTTTTTTGAGTTGTTTTTGCCTTTTAGTTTTATAAGAAGAGACTGTCCTATTTTGACGATTTGGCATTTTGAAAAAACATTTGGGAAAAGCTGTGCAAGAAGTTCTTGAAATTTTTCAAATTTTTGTGCGTTTTCAACTCCTGTTTCGCTTATTGTTTCACATTGTATCATCTTTGAAAGTTTGTTTGCATAAAGTTTTTCCCTGTCTGTCATTAAGATTGTCGTAGAATGTGTCATAGAAAGTTCCTCTTTTTGTTTTTGTGACACGATGGGCATAAGGTCGTCCTTACGTATACATAAGAACGTAACAAATTGACTTTTTTTCTCGCCCATTTGTCATTAATGCGTATTCCATTATACAGTCAAAAACAAAGAAGATGTAAAATTTTGTATCTATCTTGATTATGTGCTTTTTTTGATATAATTTTCATTTGGAAAAGTTCAAATCAAATGACTTTTACTTGCAACTGCCTGCGGCATTAGCACACCGGTAGTGCAGGAGCTTCCCAAGCTTCTGAAGCGGGTTCGACTCCCGTATGCCGCTTTTATAAAACTTGGAGGTAGTTATGGTTAAAACAAATGCACATATAGACGGTATGGCATGTAATATGTGTGAAAACCATGTTTGTGAAGCTGTAAGAGAAGCTTTTGAAGTAAAAAAAGTTAGAGCCTCCCACAAGACAGGGCTTTTGGAAATCGTAGCAGAGGAAGCTGTTGAAAAAGAAGATTTGGAAAGAGCTCTGAAAGATACCGGTTACAAAGTCTTGGACGTTTCAAACGAACCTTATGTTAAAAAAGGTCTTTTTGGATTTTGAAACAACCTGTTTTTTAGCCCTTCGTTGGATGCATAAAGTACGCAAAGCGGTATATTTTGTTTGATTTGGTATATTTGAACAAATTTGAGGTGCGTACTAATTGCAAAGAACGAAGAAAAAATGAAAAATAGGTTTGATGATAATGATTATGAAAAGGTCAAAATACATTGTAATTGTTGTTCTTGTTCTATGCTGTATGCATGTTTTTGCGCTATCGCCCAGCGATTTAACAGCAGATGAACGCTTTATATTCGACAGTCAGGCAATAAGCATTCAAACAAGTGAAAGCATAACTTATTATTCCGATATATGGGGCTCCCCCAGGTATTGGGATGTTACATGGAATTCATCAAAAGACTCTGTTTCTGATGCTGCATGGCTTCTTTTTGCACTTCCCTACACGTTCGTTTCATCTGTTACACACGGGAAAACAGAGACCAAGTGGGAGCCTTATCAAGGCTTTAACAAGATATCCAAATACGAATTTTACAATCTTTTGGGTCTGAAAGAAGAGGCCAAAAGATATGAGAATTTTTTGAACCGTCGCAAGACATGGAATGTAATGACGTGGAGTAATCTTGCACTTGGTGCAGGTCTTATGATTGCGGGCTTGTGCGTGGAAGAAGAACCTGTGCAAAACTGGCTTTTCTTGTCATCAGGTGTGGCATTTACCATTTCCAGTGTAGGCTTTGCAGTTCTTGAATTTGGGCTTGTGGAAAGCAATGAGTTTTCTGTGACATTTGCCGTGAATGCAGCCCAAACTTACAACCAAAGGTTATTGGAAGACCTCTCAAAATAAAGGAGATTTTTGCAAAATGAGCTTTGTGTATTATGAAGTTAGAAGAAATGTTCTTTTAGATGCAAAGGCAAAGCTAAGATACATGAAGGCGGTTTTGCAAAAACCTCAAAGAAATAAAGATTAAATAAGGATTCAACATGGGGCTATTTGATTTTATAGGACAGCTTTGCTCAAATCCAATGTTATTGGTGTCCACGATTTTGACACTTGGTGTCATTCTTGTTAACGGCTGGACCGATGCCCCAAATGCAATTGCAACCTGTGTTTCTACAAAGGCCATTGAAGTAAGAAAAGCAATCATCATGGCTGCTGTTTTCAATTTCCTTGGCGTTTTGATTATGACAGCTGTCAATGCCTCTGTTGCCATGACAATTTACAATATGGTCGACTTTGGAGGTGATGCAAGAACTTCCATGATTGCTTTGTGCGCTGCAATGGCTGCTATTGTAATTTGGGCAACTGCTGCATGGTATTTTGGTATTCCAACCAGTGAAAGCCATGCTTTGATTGCAGGTCTTTCCGGCGCTGCAGTTGCTATTCAAAACAGTTTTGAAGGCATAAACGGCGCTGAATGGGTAAAAGTTATCTACGGAATTTTTCTTTCAAGCGCTTTGGGATTTGTTCTTGGCTTTATAACTTCCAAGCTTATAACCCTGTGCTTCAGAAACAGCAACAGGTTAAAATCTGAAAGATTTTTCTCTTATGCTCAAATTGCCGGCGGTGCCTCCATGGCATTCATGCACGGAGCCCAAGACGGACAAAAGTTCATGGCAATCTTTCTTTTGGGTGCTGCTTTTTCAAACGGACAAGCAAATATCTCAACGTTTGCAGTTCCTTTATGGCTCATGATTTTATGTTCTGTTGTTATGGGTTTGGGCACATCAATTGGTGGATATAGAATTATAAAAGCAGTTGGAATGGATATGGTAAAGCTCAAGCCATATCAAGGATTTGCAGCTGATCTTGCAGCAACTTTGTGCTTATTGTTGTCATCTTTGACCGGTATTCCCGTAAGTACAACGCATACAAAAACAACAGCAATCATGGGGGTTGGAGCTGCCAAGCGAATGAGCAATGTAAACTGGTCAATTGTCAAAGACCTTGTTCTCACATGGGTATTTACATTCCCCGGGTGCGGACTTTTAGGTTTTGGAATGGCTAAATTATTTTTGGTATTGTTTGCATGATATATTGTTGATAAGGAGAGAACCACGATGGCAAGAAAAAGCAACGATTATTTTGAGATGATAAAAAAACAGTCTTCCTATTGCGTGGAAGCATCGGACTTATTGGAAGAAATTCTTTGCAAGTTCGATGCAAAAGACATTGACAATTACCGCCGTGCAATTCACAAAATTGAGCATACTGCCGACAACATCCATCACGATATTTTGCAAAAATTATCAGTCGAGTTTATTACACCCATAGACCAGGAAGATATTTTGCGACTTGTGCAAATCATTGACGACATAACCGACGCCCTTGACGAAGTAGTTCTTGACGTTTACATGTATCACATTGAGGCAATTCCGGAGAAAACAGCTGAACTTTCCAAAATAGTCAACCGCTGTGTCAAGGCATTGTATGAGGCCACTTGCGAGCTAAAGAATTTTAAGAAGCCATCTGCCCTAAGACCGCATCTTGTTAAGGTCAATGACATAGAAATTGAAGCTGACATTGTATATTCCAATGCTATTTATAATCTCTTTGGCTCACAAACAGACGGCAAGACACTTCTTGGTGCCAAAGCCGTTTATGAAAGTCTTGAGAATTGCTGTGACTTATGCGAGCACGCTGCTGATGTCATTGAGCAAGTTATAATCAAAAATACCTGATAAAAGAGGCCTTTGCCGTTTTCTTGTCCTATTCTTTTTTATTGTACTTTAGCCATGAAATCAGGATGGCAATTCCGCCACCGGGGATAATCATGAAACTTGTGGAACTTGTAAGAGAAGGCACAAATATAAACAGCAAGCATAAGAAAATAAGCGGAATTGCAACTATATCCATGTTGCCTCTGAAATATTTGTAAGCCATAGCTCCAAAGAGTGCTGCAACAACATTGGAAAAAGCAGGTTGCAAAACAGGACTTTGAAGTACCGGCTGAAGCGGTTGCAAAAGGAGAACACCAAAAGCCAAGACCAAGACAGTTACAAGAGACGAAGTTGCAATTGAAAGCGTTGATATAATCTCGTTTTCAGGTGTACCGCTCTTAGCTCCTACAGTTTCTCTAGCATCTACTGCACATGGAATTTTCATATTAATCAAGTTTCCTGTTATAAATGCAAGATAGCTTCCTCCGGCACCAAGCATTGGAGTGTAAACCAAGAACTCGACAATACTGCTTACTGTCCAAATAAGGCCTACAGACACAAACCCTTTGGCTGTTGCTTTCAAATCCGGCATGGCCCCCAAAATATGACCAATCAAAAACGGAGAACCCACCAGCATAATCAAGACTGCAGTTGTAAAGATACGACCAAGGACATGTGTCATTGAGTTATATTTTTCAAAATAAGCTTCATTTTTGACAGAAGTCAATACTTGATTTTCTTTGTTTGTACTCATCTCTTGTCTCCTTACAAACTCACGACAACTGCAGCTGCCATGCCCAAAATCATACTTCCTGCAATGGAAAAACTGTCGACCCATGAAAGTTTTTTCTTCTCAGAAAGCCACATAAAGCCCGCCATAGCCAAAGCCGATACCAAAACAACAATCAACGGTACCAAGTCTCCGCAAAATTTGAAAACACCACCTCCGTTTTTGGCTCCTCCTGAAATAAAGCCTCCAATATAGGAAGCAATGTATGCACTGACAAGGCCAATGAACATTGCTGTCATAGCTTGGTCTGCAAAACTGCCTTTTGATTTTTTGTTTGCAGGCATTGTAGAACGGGGAGAGCTTAATTTCTTCAAATATGCCTTGTTAAAGAACACTGACAAGACCATGCCCCACATTATGCAAATACTCATCAAAAGTGCTATGGTAGTAAATGCCTGAGCTGTCATTTCTGCTGCTGAAAGGCTTGAGAGCCCAACTTGCTCTGCGGCAGCCTGTGCAACTTGTGTCTCATAATGCAAAGCTCCAATGACAGACAGCCTGAGCCATGGCCAAGGAATTCCCAAACTTCCGGAAAGGGCAATAACTCCTAGAAGAATACCCACACTGGGAAGCAAAGAAAATGTAGCACTTGAAGTTATTACTGTTTTCATTTTGCTCTTGTCCATTCCAATAGCAAGCCCGGCTTTATAAGCTCTTATAAGAAAAACAATACAAATTACAGCAACAAATGCAATAATCCCGCCACATATCAAATATAAAGGCGCACTGTTAAGTACTTGAAGAATTGACATGAGAGCCCCCTTTTCAGGGCCATTTTATCATAGCTTAAAGCAACCGTGCAAATAAATCGAGTACACTTTTGCGTACAGTTGAGACCAAATAAAAAAGGTAAGTTCTTACTATATAGAACTTACCTTTTTTGTTTAGCAGGGGTAGGACTCGGACCTACGGCCTCCAGGTTATGAGCCTGGCGAGCTG
>CAVGEF010000048.1:0-18314 GCA_963628205.1 Bacteroidaceae bacterium | reverse complement strand
TAACTCATTTGAATATATGAAAATAGAAGGAACTAAACAAAAAAAGACCCGGAGCTGAAGCCGGGTCTTATGAGGTTTTTGCAAAACCTCTTACAAGAAATAATTTCAAAAACGAAATTAGAATCTGATGTGACTGAAAGCCTTGTTGGCTTCTGCCATTCTGTGCATATCTTCCTTCTTCTTGAAGGCTGAACCGGTATTGGCATAAGCATCAAGCATTTCTGCTGCAAGTTTTTCACTCATGGATTTTCCTGAGCGTCCGCGAGCTGCTGCAATAATCCAACGCATGGCAAGAGCCTCGCGTCTTGGCTCACGAATCTCGGTAGGAACTTGGTATGTAGCTCCACCAACTCTCTTTGATTTGACTTCAACAACAGGTTTGACATTGTCAAGGGCCTTGTTAAAAACATCAAGAGGTGCATCACCGGTCTTTTCGCCCATAATCTTCATTGCATCATAAAGAATACGTGTGCTGACAGATTTTTTCCCATCAAGCATCATGCGATTAATGAACTTTTCAACGACAACGCTATTGTATACTGAATCCGGAAGGACTTCTCTAACAGGTGCATTAGTTCTTCTTGACATAAAGATACCTCCTCATCAAGCCTTTGGCTTCTTTGTACCGTACTTGGAGCGGCTTCTCTTTCTGTCTGTGACACCCTGTGTATCTTTAGTACCACGAATGATGTGATAACGTACACCAGGAAGGTCCTTTACTCTTCCACCACGAATCAGGACAACAGAGTGCTCCTGAAGGTTGTGACCAATACCGGGAATGTAAGCTGTAACTTCAATACCATTGGAGAGACGAACACGAGCAACCTTTCTCAAAGCTGAGTTAGGTTTTTTAGGTGTTACAGTCATGACCTTTGTACAAACACCACGTTTTTGTGGGCAGCCTTCCAATGCAGGCGACTTGGTCTTGTGTGTAACCTTTGAACGACCTTTTCTGATCAGTTGGTTAATTGTAGGCATTATGCTACTCCTCACCGTATACGACGCTTCCGGAAAGAAGTCTCAAAAAGAGATTTCACCGGAACAACTGCCGTGTACGCAAATAAGCCATCCATACGGATGACAACGACCGCATCAAGAAGTTTTTGCAAACCTCGAGGTTTTTGCAAAACATCCTCTAAGACTTGAAACCAAATCTCAGAGGAACTTCCAAAGATTTTGAAAACCTTGGAAGCTCCTCGTGCAGCCAAATTTATCTCAATCCGGGCTCAGCTCGTAAAGAAGACAATCGAAGATAATTCAGCAGTAAAATTACTCTTCGTCTCCGGCAAAATCATCGCCAGAGTAGTCGTCCTCTTCACTCCCGGTCGACATACCTGCAAGCTCTTCGATATCATCAAAATCTTCCTGAGCTCTTGCGCTCATTACAGACTCAACTCTATCGCTGAGAGCCAATGCATCTTCGTCTTTAAGTTTGACATCCCTGTAACACTTCATACCGGTACCGGCCGGAATGAGGTGTCCAATGATGACGTTCTCTTTAAGACCACGCAACTCATCTCTACTACCAGCAATTGCAGCATTTGTCAAGACTTTAGTAGTCTCCTGGAATGATGCAGCACTGATAAATGAGTCAATAGACAAGGAGGCGTTAGTAATACCAAGCATGCAAGGTCTTGCAATTGCCGGCTGTCCGCCTTCTGCCATAACTCTGGCATTCTCTTCGTGGAACTTGAATTTATCCACTTTTTGACCAAGAATAAACTTAGTATCTCCAACCTTGAGAATTTCAACCTTCCTGAGCATTTGCCTTACAACAATTCCAAGGTGCTTATCGTTGATATCAACGCCCTGAAGTCTGTAAACCTCTTGGACTTCATTAAGCAGGAACTGCTGAAGACTGTTTTCTCCGGAAATTGCCAAAATATCATGAGGGTCAATGTTGCCGTCGCACAAACGCTCTGCTGCCTCTACATGGTCGCCTTCTCTAACGAGAATATGTTTTCCAAGAAGAATGAGGTGTTTGTATTCTTTACCAAATTCGTCGGTAACAATAACGACTCTCTTTCCTTTGACAACAGGACCAAATTTAACAACACCGCTTGCCTGGGCAAGAATTGCAACGTTTCTTGGTTTTCTGGCTTCAAAGAGTTCTCCAACCCTTGGAAGACCACCTGTAATATCCTTGGTTTTGACACTGGCCATGAGAAGTCTTGCAACAACCTGTCCTTTCTTAACCATCTCACCGTCACCAACCTGGATGTATGAAGAACCCGGAAGGAGATAGGAAGCCAAGACGTTGTTGTCAGAATCAACAATTTCAAGTTTTGGTTCAACATTCTCAAGAGAATGGTCAGTAACTCTATATCCAATGATACCTGTCTCTTCGTTGACTTCTTTAAGAAGAGTAGTTCCCAAAGTAAGATCAACGTACCTGACCATACCGTCGTACTCAGAAATAATTGGCTCTGAGAACGGGTCAAATGTCATAATGGCATCGCCTGTATTGACATAAGAATTCTCTTCAACCTTTATTTCCGAACCGGCTCTTGCATCAATCCTTTCTTCAGGACCAAGAACGAGAACTTTGTCAGCTGTTTTCTTTATTAAGCCACCCTTGATACCGCAAATGCACTGCTCTTTGCCGTTTGTGCAAATAAGGGAGTTGCCCTTAACCTTTGAGCCGTCCTCAACGCCGTTGGCAAATTTTGTCTTTTTGGAATACTCGAACTCCTCAAGGACATGTCTGTAATAGATATAGCCTTTTCTTGTAAGAAGATTTGCTCCATCCTCTCTTACGACAGTATTGCCTGTAAGTTTTGTGATATACACAGGATGCTTGAAAGTTATGCTGTTTTCCTCGGCGCTTGTAGAAGCGGTCCCCCCAACGTGGAATGTTCTCATCGTAAGCTGAGTTCCCGGCTGTCCAATGGACTGAGCAGCAATAATACCAACAGCTTCGCCAACATTTACAGGCCTGTTTGTAGCAAGGTTTCTACCATAACACTTTTGGCATACGCCGTGTTTTGCTTCACATGTAAGAACAGTTCTTACAAGTACACCTTCAACGCCGGCATCTTCGATAAGTTTTGCTTCTTCATCAGTTATTTCATGGTCGATAGGAACAATAACTTCGCCGGTATTTGGGTTCAGAACATTCTCAAGAGTATAATGTCCTGTAATCCTGTCTGCCAACGGGACTATGATATCATCACCATCTTTGATTGCTGTTCTTACAATACCGTTGATTGTTCCGCAATCTTCCATGTTGATAACAACATCTTGAGAAATGTCAACAAGTCTTCTTGTGAGGTAACCGGCTTCAGCAGTCTTAAGAGCCGTATCTGAAAGACCCTTTCTTGCGCCGTTTGTAGAAATGAAGAATTCAATAATTGAAAGACCCTCTTTGAAGTTGGACTTAATTGGGAATTCAATAATGTCTCCATTTGGCTTTGACATAAGACCACGCATACCGCCAAGCTGACGAATCTGAGTTTTTGAGCCTCTGGCACCGGAGTCGGCCATGAGGAACAGAGGGTTGAATCCGTTCTGGCTTTCTTTGAGCTTAGCCATAAGTTCGTCTGCAAGTTGCTCATTTGTCTGAGACCAAATATCAATAAGCCTGTTATAACGCTCTTCCTGAGTAATTTGACCATGGTGGTATTGCTCAAGGACCTCGGACTGCTTTTCATTGGCCTCTTCAACCAAAGCTGCCTTGGAGTCAGGAACTATCATGTCAGAAAGACCAATTGTTGCACCAAAGACGGTTGCATACTTAAATCCGACATCTTTAATTGCGTCAACAAGCTTTACTACAACAGAATTAGGACTTGTCTTTAATGCCTGAGTAATTAACTTCTTTAACTCTTTATCTCCAAAGCACTTATTAAAATATTCCTTAAAACCGATACCATTGACAGCCGGCAAAGCATCAAAGAATAAAAGACGTCCCGGTGTTGTATAGTCATCTTCGTTTTTTGGATAAGTAAATCTTGTGCCGTCTGAAAGAGTGTAACCAATCTTAGCATTGTAAGAGAGGCTGCCTGCTTCAATTGCCATTTGAATTTCATCCAAGTCATCAAAATAATGACCTTCGCCTTTGTCATTGTTCTTGGCTCTTGTCAAATAGTTAATTCCAAGAACCATATCTTGAGACGGATATACAATTGGTTTGCCGTTTGCAGGGTCAAGGAGATTTGTGGCACTAAGCATCAAAGTCCAACACTCAAGCTGTGCTGCCTGTGTAAGAGGAACGTGTACCGGCATTTGGTCACCGTCGAAGTCGGCATTAAATGCGTGACATACAAGAGGGTGAAGCTTAATTGCTTTTCCATCAACCAAAACAGGCTCAAATGCCTGAATACCAAGTCTATGCAAAGTTGGAGCTCTGTTAAGCATAACAGGATGCTCTTTTACAACCTCATCAAGTACAGACCAAACATCATTTGTCTCTTGCTCAACAAGAGTCTTAGCCTTCTTTACGTTAGAAGCAAGACCGCTTTGAACAAGCTTTTTCATTAAGAACGGCTTATAAAGCTCAAGAGCCATTTTTGCAGGAAGTCCGCACTGATGAATCCTGAGTTCCGGACCAACAACAATTACAGAACGTCCGCTGTAGTCTACACGCTTACCAAGAAGGTTTTGTCTGAAACGACCCTGTTTTCCTTTAAGCATGTCAGAAAGAGACTTAAGAGGTCTGCTGTTTGCGCCTTTGACAGCTCCGCGTTTTCTCTTTGAATTATCAAACAATGCATCAACAGCTTCTTGAAGCATTCTCTTTTCATTTCTGACAATAATGTCAGGAGCATGAAGACCTATAAGTCTTTGAAGTCTGTTGTTTCTGTTAATAACACGTCTATAGAGGTCATTAAGGTCACTTGTTGCAAATCTTCCGCCATCAAGCTGAACCATTGGTCTCAAATCAGGTGGAATAACCGGAATGACAGTAAGAATCATCCATTCAGGCTTATTGTCGCTGTCACGGAAATTCTCAACAACTTCAATTCTCTTAAGAAGTCTCTTGTCAGCTGTTTTAGAACCCTTTTCTCTCATTTGAGCTCTAAGCTCTTCACTTAGAGTTTTAAGGTCCAAGTCAGCAAGAAGAATTCTTATTGCCTCAGCGCCCATGCTTGCTGTAAAGGAATCACCGTATTGCTCACGTGCATTATAGTATTCTTCCTCCGTTAGAAGCTGTTTGTACTTAAGCTCTGTATCACCGGGATTAAGAACAATGTACTTCTCGTAGTAAAGAACACTCTGCAAAGCTGTCTTGGAAATATCCAAAAGCAGGCTCATGCGGGAAGGGACACTTCTGTAGTACCAAATATGAGAAACAGGAGATGCCAGTGTTATGTGACCCATTCTTTCACGGCGGACCTTAACATTGGTGACTTCAACACCACAGCGGTCACAAACGACACCCTTGTAACGGATTGACTTAAACTTTCCGCAGTAGCATTCCCACTCTTTTGTTGTTCCAAAAATCTTTTCGCAGAAAAGTCCTTCTCTCTCCGGTCTGAGAGTTCTGTAATTTATTGTTTCCGGTTTCTTAACTTCTCCGTAAGACCAAGCTTTGATTTGCTCCGGAGAAGCCAGTTTAATCATTACACTGTCGAAATCTTGAATATCTTTCATCTTTGCAGCTCCCTGAATCAAAGACTCTTCTTGTTGATTATTTCTTCGTCACGTTCAGTCAGAGCAACCTGTTTGCCCTTTGAATCGTAAACACTCATATCCAACGCAAGACCACGAATTTCCTGAACCAAGACATTGAAAGCTTCAGGCATTCCTGCGCTTGAAGAAGGTTCTCCCTTAACAATGCTTTCATAAATCTTTACACGTCCGTTCATATCGTCGCTCTTAATGGTGAGGAACTCTTGAAGTGTATTGGCAGCACCATAGGCCTCAAGTGCCCAAACTTCCATTTCTCCAAGTCTCTGACCTCCAAACTGGGCTTTTCCGCCCAAAGGCTGTTGAGTAACCAATGAATAAGGTCCTGTACTTCTTGCGTGCATCTTGTCATCAACAAGGTGGTGCAATTTAAGGTAGTAGATATATCCGCAGAAAACAGGGTTTACGAAAGGAACGCCCGTTCTTCCGTCATAGAGTATCGTCTTGGAGTTGATTGGAAGACCTGCTTGTTTCATCTTCTCTTCAATCTGCTCCATTGAAGCGCTTTGGAATACCGGTGAAGAATACCATTCGTCAAGCTTAATTGCCGCCCAACCGAGTTGAGTTTCCATAAGCTGACCAATGTTCATTCGTGAAGGAACACCAAGCGGGTTGAGACAAACATCAAGAGGAGTTCCATCTTCCATAAACGGCATGTCTTCTTCCGGGAGAATTCTTGAAACAACACCTTTGTTTCCATGACGTCCGGCCATCTTATCACCTTGTCTAAGCTTTCTCTTAGTTGCAATAATGACCTTGATTGTCTCCTCAACACCAGGAGGGAGCTCATCACTTTCACTCTTCTTTAAGCGCTGGATATCAATGACAATACCTTCTGTTCCATGTGGTACTTTAAGAGATGTATCACGAACTTCTTTTGCCTTTTCACCAAAAATGGAGTTAAGAAGTTTGAACTCAGGAGTCATGTCGCTTTCACTCTTTGGAGTAACTTTACCAACAAGGATATGTCCCGGATGAACCATTGTTCCAATCTTTACGATGCCTTCTTCATCAAGCATCTCAAGCATTTTCTCGTTGGTATTGGGAATATCACGGGTAAGTTTCTCAGGACCAAGCTTTGTTTCTCTGATATCGGTTGTAAATTCCTTGATATGTATAGAGGTATAAATATCATCTTTGACAACTCTTTCAGAGATAAGAACAGCATCCTCGTAGTTATAACCGTTCCATGGTACAAAACCAACAAGAATGTTTCTGCCAAGAGCCAAATCCCCTCTATCTGTTGCAGGGCCGTCTGCTATAACATCTCCGGCTTTTACAACCTGTCCGTTACAGACAATTGGAGTTTGTGTAAAACAAGTATCTTGGTTAGTTCTTTGGAACTTTTGAACCTCATACTTATCAACTTCGCCCTCAATCTCGCACTCAGCAGGATTTACTTCAATTTCAATTCTTGTAGATGAAACATAAACAACTTTTCCGCCACGCTTTGCCTTAATAAGAACGCCGGTGTCATAAGCTGCCTTGGTTTCCATACCGGTACCAACTCTTGGAGCCTCCGGGAAAAGAAGAGGAACTGCCTGACGCTGCATGTTGGAGCCCATGAGAGCTCTGTTGGCATCGTCGTGTTCAAGGAACGGAATAAGAGAAGCTGCAACAGAAACAACCTGTCTTGGAGATACGTCCATGTACTTTATTTCTTCAGGACGACGTGTTGAATAGTCTCCCTTATTACGTACAGGAACCATCTTCTCTACAAAAGAACCGTCCTTATTGAGTTTGGCATTTGCATTGGCAATGAAGTATCTTTCTTCATCATAAGCATCCAGGAACTTAACTTCCTTGGTAGCTTTGCCGTCAACAACTTTTCTATATGGAGTCTCAAGGAAACCGTATTTGTTAATTCTTGTGTAGTTAGCCAAAGATACGATAAGACCAATATTTGGACCTTCAGGAGTTTCAATTGGACACATTCTTCCATAGTGAGTATAGTGAACGTCTCTGACTTCAAATCCTGCACGGTCACGGTTAAGTCCGCCGCTTCCCAAAGCTGTAAGTCTTCTTTTATGAGTAAGCTCTGCAAGAGGATTGATTTGATCCATGAACTGAGAGAACTGAGAAGAACCGAAGAATTCTTTAATTGCAGCAACAATAGGCTTGTTTGAAATCAAATCCTGTGGTTTTGCAGCCTCCGGATTTGTATTCATACGGTCTTTTGCAATTCTTTCCATTCTTGAGAAAGCAGCCTTAAGCTGTTGCTGTAAAAGTTCTCCGACACTTCTTACACGTCTGTTTCCAAGATGGTCAATATCGTCCAGACTTTCTTCATGAATGAATACCTTAATGAGGAATTTCATCGTATTAACAATATCTTCCGGAGTTAAAACTGTAAGACTCTCATCAAAAGTAGAATCTTCATCGCCGGCATAGAACTTTTTGTGAAGTTTATAACGGCCTACTGCTCCAAGGTCATAACGACGTGAAGAGAAGAACATTTCAGGAAGCTCTTTCTCTCCTCTCTCTGTGGTAATCATTTCACCCGGCATGAGAACACTGTAAATGTGGCCTAAGACTTCTTCTTTTGTAGGCTCATCACTCACACCACTGTTTGTATATTTGGATTCCTCAATTGCAAAACAGTTGAGGACTATATCGCTGTGAAGCGAATCTTGAGCTTGCATGTCCACAACATCAATACTTGTGACACCCAAGCTAATAAGAGTATCTATATCGTTGGCATTCAAAGCTGTTCCGGCCTGGAAAACTTTGACTTCTTTGCCATCTACTGTTGCATAGATATCCTTTGCAGGATACTGGCCGTCAAAATCTTCCTTTGTCTGGTCATTCAGTTCCATTGTTTTGGAAGAATAGAATGCTGCAATAATTTTTTCTCTTGTATTATATCCAATGGCTCTGAGGAACAGAGTTCCAAGGATTCTCTTTTTTCTGTCAATTTTGGCAGCAATGATACGTTTCTTCTCGTCAATCTCAAACTCGAGCCATGAGCCACGATATGGGATTATTCTAGAAGAGTAAACACCTTTCTCGTTGGTAAAAATTACACCAGGGGATCTGTGGATTTGGCTAACAACAACTCTTTCAGCTCCATTGATGATGAAAGTTCCTCTGTCTGTCATAAGAGGAATATCGCCCAAGAAAATCTCTTTTTCTCTAAGCTCATCATTTGCAGCAAGAGCCAAACTAATCACGGCACGAAGCGGTACACTGTAAGTGCGTCCTTTTTTCTTGCACTCTATTTCCGAGAACTTGATGTTGTCGAAATCAAGCGAATAAGACTCATATCTAAGGCTCATTTCGCCATTTGGGCCATCGATTGGGAATGTGGACCTGAAAACGTCTTCAAGACCGCATTTCTCATCAACAGGCTCTCCTTTCTTGAGCTTGTTGCTCTGGAGGAAACTCTCGTATGAATTTTTTTGGATTCCAATTAAATCCGGAAGCTCACACACTTCATCGTATTCTGCTCCGATATAGGTTCTGTTTATGGGCTTGCCTTTGGCAACCATCGTGTACCCCCAAATCAGTAATAAAATGCCATAAAATAATGGCTAAGAAGAGGCTTTTGCAAAAGCCTTCTGAACAAAAACAATAAAAGACAGAAACCCTCCCTCTGTCAAAAAAAATGACATGGGAGGTTCTGTTATAAAATCAATTACTGTACTTCAACAACACAACCGGCAGCTTCAAGTTTCTCCTTGACAGCAGCTGCATCAGCCTTTGAAATACCTTCTTTAACCTTTCCGCCACCCTCAACAAGCTCTTTTGCTTCCTTGAGGCCAAGCTCTGCGCTGACTTCTCTGACAGCCTTAATTGCAGCAATTTTCTTTGCAGCATCAAAAGACTTAAGAATAACGTCAAACTCTGTTTTCTCTTCAGCCTCTTCAGCAGGAGCTGCAGGGCCGGCAGCAACAGCAACAGCTGCAGCAGCGGCTGTGACACCAAACTTCTCTTCCATAGCCTTAATGAGGTCTGCAACCTCCATTACGGTCATGTTTGCAATAGACTCTAAAATCTCATCTCTTGTAGCCATATTAACTTCTCCTTAAAAAAATTTTCTATTTCAACGGTCATAGCATGGTACTATGAAGACTAGAACCGTTGTTATTCTGTTTTAGCCTCTTCTGCAGGGGCTTTGCCTTCCAACTTCTCCTGGTAGGCAAGGAGTGTTGCTGCAACCTTCTGGACAGGAGCCATCATGGTAGCCATGAGGTGGCTAATAAGATCAAGTCTGCCAGGGAGCTTGGAGAATGCTTCAACTTGTGCAGCATCAAAAGCTCTACCATCAAGGAATCCACCACGGACCTGAAGCTTGTTATCTGTACCCTTCTGTGCATCAACAACAATTTTTGCAATTGCGCTCTGCTCGTCGCCTCTTGCAAGGACAACAGCAGTTGGTCCAACCAGCTTGTCATCAACACCTTCGTGTCCAAGTTCTCTCATTGCAATCTTTGCATAGCGATTCTTGACAACTCGGCATACAGCATCCTTGGCTCTAAGCTGCTTTCTAAGATCAGAAATCTGAGCAACTGTAAGACCACGATAATCTGCAAAGATGAATCCGGAGTACTGGCCAAACTCTTCCTTAAGCTGTTTTACAGCAGCTTCTTTAGTTTCGTTTACTTTTACATGATATTCCATACTTCACCTCGCCTAATTACAGGATTGTCTTAGTGTCAAGCATGACACCAGGACCCATTGTTGAAGCAAGAGCTGTGCTGACAACAAAGTCACCCTTTGCGTCTGCAGGCTTTCTTCTGAAGATTTCCTTGATTGCAACATCTGCATTTTCAGCAATCTTGTCAGCATCCATAGAAACCTTACCAATTGCCATGTGAACAACACCAGTTTTGTCTGAACGGAACTCAACTCTTCCCTTGCGAAGTTCTGCAAGAGCACCCTTGATATCCATGGTAACAGTCTGTGTCTTTGGGTTAGGCATAAGACCTCTTCTACCAAGGATAGGACCAAGACGACCTACATCCTTCATCATGTCTGGAGTTGCGACTGCTACGTCAAAATCCATCCAACCACCACGGATCTTCTCAATGAGCTCTGCATCACCAACATATGTTGCACCAGCGTCAAGAGCTTCCTGAGCCTTGTCTCCCTTAGCGAAAACAAGAATCTTCTTCTCTGCAGAGAACTGGTTTGGAAGAACAACAGTGTCTCTAACACTCTGGCTCTTCTTAAGCATAAGCTTAATGTGGAGTTCTACTGTCTCATCAAACTTTGCAAAAGAAAGTTCTTTTACGAGTGCAGCAGCTTCAGCAAGTGTGTAAACTTTGGTTCTGTCATACTTTTTGACAGCATCCTGATACTTTTTGCCGTGCTTCATTTTTCCACCTCCACGCCCATGCTTCTTGCTGTTCCAGCAATAATATGCTTTGCAGCCTCAAGGTCATTAGCATTCAAATCAGGCATCTTTGTCTTTGCAATTTCTTCAAGCTGAGCCTGAGAAAGAGTACCAACCTTCTGCTTGTTTGGAACACCGCTAGCCTTCTGTAAACCCAAAGCCTTCTTAATAAGAACAGCTGCAGGAGGAGTCTTCAGAATGAAAGAGAATGTTCTGTCTGCGTAAACCGTGATTACGACTGGAACTGTCAAGCCTGGTTCAAACTGTCTTGTCTTTTCGTTGAACTGCTGGACAAACTGTGGTGCACTTACCCCGTGAGGGCCAAGAGCCGGACCAATTGGAGGGGCCGGTGTAGCCTTCTGGGCTGGACACTGCAACTTAATAATTGCAGTAACCTTTTTCTTTGCCATATTTTTCTCCTTACGTGCAAGGTCTTGCCTGAGTTGGCAGATAAATCAGACCTCCACGCTGGT
The DNA here is from genome assembly GCA_963628205.1 of Bacteroidaceae bacterium. Taxonomy (GTDB): domain Bacteria; phylum Spirochaetota; class Spirochaetia; order Sphaerochaetales; family Sphaerochaetaceae; genus UBA9732. The sequence continues at coordinate 6,878 of CAVGEF010000048.1, read as the reverse complement.
ATTAACGCCTGTCATACGAGCAGGCTCCCACCTTTCCGTGCCCTCATCCTTCTCCCTTTTTAGCCCGATATCAAATACCAAACAAAAAAACAGTTTTCAGAATCTCCGGAGAGGAGTAATTCAATGCAATTGAACGTATGTCATCTTGTCTCTCAAGCAACGTTCCATACTTAAAAGACATTTCAATCAAATCTTTTCAACCTGATTGAATTCAATTTCAACAGGGGTTGGTCTTCCAAAAATCTCAACAGAAACCTTAATACGGTTCTTTTCTGCATTGATTTCTTCAATAACACCCGTGAAACCTGAGAAAGGACCGTCAATAACCTTGACGGATTCGCCCTCATTAAAGCTCTGTTTGGGCCTAAATGCCTTTTCAGCCTTAATCTCACCAGTTCTCTGGAGAATATTATTCATCTCATCTTTTGAAAGAGGAACTGGTTTTGAAGATCTTGTTGCTGCCAAGAAGCCTGTTACACCTTGAATACGCTTAATTTGAGAACAATAGCGCTTCCAAGAGTCATCTTCGGGCATGTCTAATTCAACGAGAATATAACCAGGTAGAACCTTATGCTTAACTTCTTTCTTGACACCATCTTTGGTTTCAATAAGAACTTCAAAAGGAACCTTAACATCAAGACAGACTGATGCAAAATCACTATCAGTTTCCATCATTCTGCGAATAAGCTTCTCTATTTTCTGCTCATAACCCGAATAAGTATGAACGGTATACCAGCCTCTTGCCATTTGATTCCCACCTTAGAAAAGCAAGGACACAGCCTTGAGTAACAAGAAATCAGCAAGACCAAGGAGGACGGCAAACACGATTGTTGTAATAATGACGAGCTTTGTAGAAGAAACAATTGTAGCCTTATTAGGCCATGAAACTTTCTTCATTTCAAGACGACATTCTTTAAAGTATTTGACCAACTTCTTCATCTAAAACTCCCAAACAGAGATCTTACAGGCCAGGAGGGATTCGAACCCCCAACACCCGGTTTTGGAGACCAGTGCTCTAACCGTTCGAGCTACTGGCCTATATTCCTCTATTACAAAATCGCAACAAACCTTATTTTACCTTTGTTTCACGGTGCAAAGTATGTTTGCGATCGAATGGACAATACTTCATAAGCTCAAGCTTGTTTGGATTGTTACGGCGATTCTTTTCTGTTGTATAGTTCTTTCTCTTGCACTCTGAGCACTGAAGAGCAATCTTTTCAACAGGACTTTTCTTTTTGTCTGCCATATCTATAACTCCTTAAGGCTAATGCCTTTATTTTTATACAAACATGTATTTGTGATGTAGCTTTAGCCCTCGAGCGGATTTGAACCGCTGACCCCAACCTTACCATGGTTGTGCTCTACCGACTGAGCTACAAGGGCACAATACGAGCGCAAAAACATGCAAGGTGTAAGGTAACAAAAACGCAAGTACTTTGTCAATAACTCTAAAGAATGCAAAAAATAACTGTTGCAAAAACAGTAATCACCAAAAAACTTTTTTGTATTGTCTCTGCATTGTCACTGCATTACCATTGCATTGTCATTGCATTGCCACACACAACAACACACTTATATAGACACATACACAGCCTCTTCAATTGAAACACCTCTTTTTTTTTGATACAATGGCTTGGGTTTTGGGTAATTCTTTTTAACTTAACAGAATAACTTAGACCCTTTTTTACTGAAAACAAACTTGCACAATTCAAGGACTTTGGGAAATGGCAAAAAACAAAGATAATGCAAAGGTTCAAAACACAAGAATTTCGCATACCAAAAAAGCAATAGAAAAAGACTTCGCCGAGCACCTTAAATATACTCAGGATGCAGATGTCTTTCACACTACAAAAGAAGGCCGTTACGAAGCTTTGGCTCTTACAATAAGAGACAGAATAATTCATCAATGGGATATATCAAGAAAAAAGCAGGATAAAGCCAAAGCAAAACGAGTCTATTATCTTTCATTAGAGTTCCTAATGGGCAGGGCAATGACCAACAACATCATTAACATGGGACTTGAAAACGAAGTAACAAAGGCCCTCAAAGATTTGGGCTATACTTACGAAGAACTTTCAGATGTTGAACCGGATGCAGGCCTTGGAAACGGCGGGCTTGGAAGACTGGCAGCTTGTTTTTTAGACTCATTGGCAACATTGGAAATTCCCTCTTTTGGATATGGAATACGTTACAACTACGGGATTTTTCGCCAGCAAATCCGTAACGGCTACCAGTTGGAGCAACCTGACAACTGGCTTAGATACGGCAATCCTTGGGAAATACCCAGAACTGACCTTTGTTATACAGTAAACTTTGGGGGACGTGTCGAAGTCATAAGAGAAAATGGAAAAGATTTTTTCAAATGGGTCGACACTGACAAAGTACTTGGAATGGCTTATGACATGCCAATCATAGGTTTTGGAGGAAAGACAGTTAATACCCTTAGGTTGTGGAGTGCAAAAGCGGTTGAAGATTTCAGTTTTGAGCAATTCAATGACGGTGATTACACAGAGGCCGTACGAAGCAAAATTCAAGCTGAGAACATTAGCCAGGTACTCTATCCCAACGACACGCAATACATGGGCAAAGTGCTCAGACTCAAACAACAATATTTCTTTGTTGCATGCTCTCTTGCCGATATCGTAAGACGTTTCAAGCGTGAGAATACCTCATGGAGCAAATTCCCTGATTTTGCGGCTATACAACTTAACGACACGCATCCGTCAATTGCAATTGCAGAGCTCATGCGTATTCTCATTGATAACGAAAACCTCCAGTGGGATACAGCTTGGGAGATAACAAAACTCAGCATGGGATATACAAACCACACACTCATGCCTGAAGCCTTGGAAAAATGGCCCGTGCCCATGATGGAAAGTCTTTTACCCAGACACATGCAAATCATCTATGAAATCAACCGCCGTTTTCTTCAATATGCCGGAACTTTCTTCCCAATGGATACAGATCTTCAGCGCAAAGCTATTGCAAAAGTCAGCCTAATTGAGGAATCCAACCCAAAGAATGTGCGCATGGCAAATTTGGCAATCGTTGGCTCGCATGCAGTCAATGGAGTAGCCCAACTTCACACTCAACTGCTGAAAAACAGCATGTTCCCTGAGTTTAACGCCATCTTTCCCGACAAATTCCAAAACAAGACAAATGGCATAACACCTCGCAGATGGCTGCTTTCTTCAAACCCAAAACTTGCAAAACTCATAACAGACGCCATTGGACCGGACTGGATAACAAATGCCGCCAAGCTAAAGGAACTTCTTCCTTATGCCAATGATTCCGCATTCACCGAGAGCTTTGCGAAAATCAAAAAACAAAACAAAAAAGATGCTGCCCTTTTCCTAAAAAAGGACTGCAACATAACCATAAATCCAAACACTGTTTTTGATGTACAAGTGAAAAGAATTCATGAATATAAAAGGCAACTTTTGAACGCTTTTAATATTGTTCTTCTCTACCAAAAACTAAAGAACGACAAAACATTTGCACAAAACTTTGAGCCTACGACTTTTCTCTTTGGAGGGAAAAGTGCTCCGGGCTATGTGAATGCAAAACTTTCAATCAAGTTTATAAACAACCTTGCATCAATGGTTAATATGGACCAGTCTACAAAAGACCTCTTGCAGGTTCACTTTATGCCTAATTACAGAGTTACAATGGCAGAAAGCATAATTCCGGCTACAAACTTAAGCGAACAAATATCAACAGCAGGGCTTGAAGCAAGCGGCACCGGCAACATGAAATTCATGTTAAACGGAGCCCTTACAATTGGAACATTGGATGGAGCAAATGTTGAAATAGCCCAAGAAGTAGGATTTGACAACATCTTCATCTTTGGACACACAGAAGACCAAATTGCAAAAATGAGAGAAAGTTATAACCCTTATGACTTTATTCTTGCAAATGACGAAATAAAGAGTGCTGTAAATTTAATTCGTTCCAATTATTTCAACTCTACGGAGCCCAATATCTTTGAGCCTCTTTTCAACGACATTTTTGAGAAGAAAGACCGCTACTTCATATTTGCAGACCTTGCAATGTACTCAAAAAGACATCAGGAAGCACTTGATTTATACAAAAATGATTTCAAAGACTTTAACAGGAAAGCAATAATCAATGTTGCATCAAGCGGAAAATTCTCATCAGACAGAACAATACGTGAATATGCAGAACAAATCTGGAACACTGGAAGCTGTCCTGTACCCCTTAATACTGACATAGACACTTCTCTTGAAGATGCAAGAAAACATTAACGGAGTTTTGTAAGATGACAATCGTAATGCTTGCAGCAGGAACTTCATCACGAATGGGAGAGCAAAATAAAATGCTTCTCCCATACAAAGGCATTCCAATGGTAGCCCACTGTTGCAATCAAGCTTTGCTTTTTCTTAACTCCTTAAAAGATGAGCCATCAAAACCAACACTCATAGTTGTTACAGGATATATGAAAGAAAAAGTAGAAGAAGCATTACAGTCTACAGTAAATGCCCTTGCAAACATGCAAAATGTAACAATTGAAATTGTACACAACAAAGATTTCGAAAAAGGACAATATTCATCTACTGTTTGTGCTGTGTCCCACATACAAGACAACGAAGATTTTTTCATCTCTCTTGCAGATATGCCTCTAATCACAGCATCAAACTACAAAGCTCTTAGGCCTTTGTTGGAAAACTATGATGCTGTAAGACCTTTTGTGCAAGCAAAAACAAGCTCAGATAAGAATGGGAATAATTGTGAAAATGGCAACGAAAGAAACCCCGGCCATCCTGTTCTTTTGAGCCGTAAATTAAAAAAGGCGATTGTTGAGAACCCTATGAAAGGGTCTGTCAATCGCCTTTTGAAGGACTACAACGTCCGTGAAGTTTTGTTCAATGATACCTCATGGACTTTTGATGTAGACACCCCAAATGCTTATGATACAATTCTTTCAATATGAAGATCCCCATTTGGAGCTGTAAGCTCAATTGAGTCTCCGTCAGAGAACCTGCCATGGAGCATATCCACAGCCAGTGGGTTTTCAACCAAAGTTTGTATAGCTCTCTTGATTGGACGAGCACCGTAATCGGGGTCAAATCCGGCATTAGATACAAGTTCTACAACAGAGTCATCCCATTTAAGATGCAAGTTCCTATTCTCAAGACGTTGTGCAAGTTTTTTAAGTTGCAAAGTGACAATGCCTTTGATTTGCTCTTTCCCAAGCTGATTAAAGACAATTATCTCATCAATTCTGTTGATGAACTCAGGCTTGAACGACTGACGAATTACTTCCAAAACAGCAGCTTTACCCTCTTCTGTGCTATGAGCTTCCATGAGCTGTTTGCTTCCAAGGTTGCTTGTCATGATGATAATTGTATTTGTAAAGTCAACAAGCCTGCCCTGACCGTCTGTCAAACGTCCGTCATCCAATATTTGGAGAAGAATATTAAAGACATCGGGATGAGCTTTTTCAATTTCATCAAAGAGAACTACTGAATAAGGTCTTCTTCTTACGACCTCTGTCAATTGCCCACCTTCATCATATCCCACATATCCAGGAGGGGCTCCAATAAGTCTGGACACACTGAACTTTTCCATGTATTCAGACATATCAATTCTTGTTAATGCTTTCTCATCATCAAACAGGAAAGAAGCCAAAACTTTTGCAAGCTCTGTCTTTCCTACTCCCGTAGGACCTGCAAACAAGAAAGAACCCAATGGCCTATGCTCATCCCCAATGCCTGTTTTATTTCTTCTGATAGCATTGGAAACAGCACTTATTGCATTGTCCTGACCAATAACCTTTTCAGAAAGAATTTTCTCAAGATTAAGGTATTTTTGCATCTCAGAGCCCTGCATCTTTGCAACAGGTACTCCTGTCCAGGAAGAAACAATTCTTGCAATATCATCTTCATCGACTTCTTCTTTGAGAAGTTTATGATCGCCTTGAATTTCTTTCAAATGTTCTTCCATATTGGCTATTTCGCTTTGCAATGAAGGAATCTTTCCATGTTTTATCTCAGCAGCTTTTGAAAGGTCTCCGGACCTCTCTGCTATGGCTTCTTCATTTTTAAGGCTTTCAACTTGAGACTTCTTGGTACGAATGCCCTCAATTGCGCTTCTTTCATTTTCCCATCTCAAATGCATGGCATCACGTTCTGTTTGAAGGTCTGCAAGTTCTGCATTAATCTTTTCAAGCCTTGTTTTTGAAGACTCATCATCCTCTTTGGAAAGTGCCTGTTGCTCAATCTTGAGTTGCAAAATCTTTCTTTCAATCTTATCAAGTTCCGTAGGCTGGCTTTCTATTTCCATTTTGAGCTGGCTTGCAGCTTCATCTATTAAGTCAATAGCCTTGTCCGGCAAATAACGGTTTGTAATATACCTGTTTGAAAGCACCGCAGCAGAAACAAGAGCATCATCCTTAATCCTGACCCCATGATGAATCTCGTACCTGTCTTTAAGACCTCGCAAAATAGCAATAGTATCTTCAACTGACGGCTCGGAGGCATACACGGGCTGAAATCTTCTTTCCAAAGCCTTATCTTTTTCAATATATTTCCTGTACTCGTCAAGAGTTGTAGCGCCTATTGCATGAAGCTCTCCTCGTGCCAAAGCAGGTTTGATAAGGTTAGAAGCATCTGTTGAACCTTCTGCAGCACCGGCACCGACAATTGTATGAAGCTCATCAATAAAAAGAATTATCTTGCCTTCACTTCGAGTAATTTCATTGACAACAGCTTTAAGACGTTCTTCAAATTCTCCCCTGAACTTAGCCCCTGCAACCAATGCGCCAACATCAAGAGCAAGAAGTCTCTTATCTTTAAGAGAATCCGGAACATCACCACTTACAATTCTTTGAGCAAGGCCCTCTACAATAGCTGTCTTAC
>CAVGEF010000047.1:7438-16240 GCA_963628205.1 Bacteroidaceae bacterium | reverse complement strand
GAATTACTTCGCTCATGGCTTCCTCCTGAATTTTTTTCCATTTGGTAAAAGTTTCTTTGCACTTGAATAATACCCAGAGCAAAGCAAAAAGGAAAGTGAAGTTTTTTGTATTTTCGTGCACGTATTGAAACTCATTGAATTCTTTAAGAAGTAAAACGATTTTAGACCCGTTTCAATGTGCTTTTCCTAGTGAAGTTATATAGAAAATATATAAGTGAAAAATCTTGTAATTTTTTGCTATATAAGGAATTGACAAAAATTAAAAGTCTCTTTTATAATCAAGATGTAAACCAAAAAAAGGAGTCAAACTAATGTCTGGAGAAGATAAAGCACAGGCCTTTTTTGATAGCAATCCAAAAGCGTATGAAGCCTTTGAAAATCTCAAAACATATATAAGCGAGTTTTGTCCTGATGCAAAAATTGCCGTTCAAGACTCTGTAATATCTTTCAGAACTGCAATTGGTTTTGCTTATATTTCTCTTTTATCTGAAGAGACTTCTGCTGCACCTCTTTTTACAGTGGCTTTTATAAATAAAAAACGAATTTCAAATCCCAGGATTGAAAAGACACTTCGTCCCGTTCCTAACGGGTCTTATGTCTATCATGTATGCGTTTATTCCAAGACCAATATTGATGCAGAGCTCAAGAGTTGGATTAGACAATCGTATGAATACTCTAAACTCAGTTATCTGAGAAGAGCATAAACCCCCAATAAAACCTTTTTTTTCTTTTCCGAAGGGCTGTCAGAATTTAGGTCGTTGACCATCTGGCAGCCCACCCACTTTTATAGAGGTTTTCGCAAAAACCTCTATATGAAACGGCTGTAAGTGAAACTCCGTGAATGAAAAGTGCTCCTTTTTTGTACCTACTATGCAAGAGGTTCTCAGTAATCTCCAAAGAGGTACAAAATGAAAAAAATGAACAAAATTAAAAAAAGGCAAAAAAAGAAATTCTTGGTTTTTACAGCTGTTGTATTCGCAGTCATTGTAATGACATTTGGGCTCTTTATTGCCTGTTCACAACCTGAGGAGCGTTTGGCGCTTGTAAATGTTTTTTTAGATAAAGACAACGAACCTCCCGTGTTATTGAAAGTAAGTTCGGTTGCAAGTTCAATAGTCAAAATAGACTTCAACGAGCCTGTAAAAGTTTATGGAAATTCTTTTGGGACATTTGTAGCCAGAGCAGATGGGAAATCGGTCTATGTTACGCTCAATTCAAGTCTGCCGGCCGGGCAAGAAGCTACATTGGAGGGGCGTGTTCAGGATTATTATGGCAATTCAACGGGGTTTGAGGTTGGCGTGTGGGGTTATAATCCCAATGTGCCAAATCTTGTCATAAATGAGTTTACAACCAAGCGAGATACCCGCAATCCTGACAAAACTGAGCTGTATGCTTTAACAGGAGGCTCTCTTGCAGGAGTAACTCTTTATTGCGGTACGCCTGACGATTACGATGCAATGTACATTTTCCCTGACATTACAGTAAGTAGCAAAGCTTATATTGTGCTTTGGTGGGTGAAAGAGGATTTTTCACTTGAGGATGTGAAAGGTGACGGGCTCAATTTTGCTTCTTTTACACGAAAAAATCCTTCTGACAACAACGGCACGCTGACTCTTGCAAATTCTCCTTCCCCGGGGGCAACAATTCTTGACGCAGTAATTTATTCCGATTTTGGCGAAAGCATGGACGGTTTTGGCACGAGTAAGGCGCGGGACAGAGCCTTGTGGGTAATAAATGGGGGTTTTTGGAAAGGCTATGCCATTGATTCTTCAACTTCTACGGCAACCCGCTCAATGGCAAGAAAAATAACAGGTGTCAATATTGTTACAGAGGATACAAATACCTGCAATGACTGGTACATAACTTGTTCAGGCGGTGCAACATTTGGCAGTGCAAATACATCAGAACCGTACAAATCTTATTGATACTTTTGGCTCTCTGTTAATATAATGTGCTCAGCAGTACGGCTATCTCTAGAGAAAGAGTAAGGTCGTGTCTGGATTTAGAAACAGAAGATGAGTGCGACAGTGTTTGTGTCTAATGTCTTCTGTTTCAAGGAGATTTTTATGAGCATCATAAAACCAAATAAGCTTGGTGTTATCACAGGCTTAGGGTCAGAGTACCTTTCAGGTAAGGTTGTAAAGCATTTAAGAAGACTTTACATTGAGCGTTATGACAAGCTTGCAAAAAACCTTGCAGTCAGGTATGAAATCCCGGAGGAGCGGGTGCTCAGGGACGTGAGTTTTATTGAGGACTTGGGAAGCAAGAAAATCCCGTCAGGAAAGGTTCCTCTCTCATATCAGTGCCCAAATCTTGAAATTCCGGTAAAGTATACAAGGTTTCTAAACGGAGAAGTCAAAACAGAGATCCTTGAGCCTGTCAGGGGCATGAGACTTTTCATTATATATGATGTTACAAACAATACTCCGCTTAAGATGTCGGGGTATGATGAACCAATAAGTTTTTCAATAAACGACCACATAATGGTGCTTTTTACAATCATTAATGCTGTCAACTTGGCTGGAGCCGAGAGCGTAACGCTTGTACTTCCTACGTATCCGTATGCAAGACAACACAAAAAAAGTTCCAGAGAGGCGCTTTCTGCCGCAGTCTTTGGCAGAATGTGCGAAAGCCTTGGTGTAGAAAGAATAATTACACTTGATATTCACTGTAAAGAAATTGAAAACTGCTTCAGCACTTTGCATTTGGAGAGCCTTCATGCTTCATACCAAATTCTTGTGGAGCTTAAGAAAATCATTGATATATCGGACCCTGATTTGACTGTTGTATCGCCTGACACCGGCGCTGTTGCACGAAACAAATTCTATGCCCAAGTTCTTCACAGACCGCTTGCAATGCTTTATAAGGAAAGAGATTACTCAATAGTTACCACCGGTGCAAAGAACACGAACATAAAGAATATAAGCCTTTTGGGAGATGTCACGAACAAGACTGTTCTCATTGCCGACGACATGTTGGCATCAGGCGGGACTATGCTCATTGCCATGAAAACTCTGCGTAACATGGGCGCAAAGAAAATTATTTGCATCACAAGTCTTCCTTTCTTCAACGGCAATGCAGTTGAAACATTTGACAAAGCTCACGAAGAGGGAGTATTTGACTATGTCATTGGTACGAACGCTGTATACCACGGGGACGATCTCTTGTCCAAACAATGGTTTATACAAACCGATACCAGCGAGCTCTTTGCCAGAGTAATCAGCCGTCTCCATCACGGAAGAGCCATAAGCCCACTTTTGGATAATAGAAAAATTGTTCAAAAACTCGTTGATAACAGTCAAAGTGCAGCAACCAGGAAACAGGGAGAGCTGTTCCAAAACTGAAAACAATACAGGAGTCTCACAAATGGAAATATCTGCAAGAATAAGAGGTTTTCAAGCATCTCCTATCAGAAGACTGTCTCCTTATGCCATACAGGCAAAAGCAAAGGGAATAAAAGTTTATCATTTGAATATTGGCCAGCCCGATATCAAAACTCCTCAAGTTGCAATAGATGCTGTTCATAACTATCCTTATGGAATTATCTCGTATGGAGAAAGTGATGGGGATATGCCTCTGCGACAAGGTCTTGTTCAATATTACAAACGCCTTGGTGTAGATGTTGAGGCAACTGACATACTAATTACCACAGGTGGCTCTGAAGCACTGCTTTTTTCCTTTATGACATTGTGCGACCCTGATGATGAAATTATAGTTCCGGAGCCTTATTACACAAATGTGCATTCGTTTGCCGGTATGGCAAATGTCAAGATTGTTCCTGTTACAAGTGTATTTGACAATGGTTTTGTCTTGCCTCCTTTGGATGTTATTGAATCCAAGATTACAAAAAAGACAATGGCAATTCTTCTTTGCAGTCCCAACAATCCAACGGGACATGTGTATACACCTCAAGAATACAAAACAATCCTGAATATTTGCGTTAAGCATGATTTGTTTTTAATTGTAGATGAAGTTTACAGAGAGTTTTGCTATGACGGCGAAGTCTTCACAAGTATTCTAAAGTACAAAGAATATTCAGACAGGGTCCTTTGTGTAGACAGTTTCTCAAAACGTTTTTCCATGTGCGGTGCCAGAGTTGGTGCAATTGTAAGCCGTAACAAAAATGTCATAAGAGAGACTTTGAAATTAAGTCAAGCCCGGCTTTGTCCTCCTTCTGTTGAACAATATGCTGCTTTGGCTGCCCTAAGTGCACCTCAAGATTACATGAATGAAGTTCATGATGAATATGAAAAAAGACGTGATTTTATTGTAGAAGCACTGAGAAAAATTCCGGGTGTCAAATGCGCAAAACCAAGAGGTGCTTTTTACCTTATTGCACAGCTTCCTGTTGAAGATGCAGAAGATTTTGCAATTTTCATGCTTAAAGATTTTTCATACAACAATGAGACTGTCATGCTTGCTCCTGCAGAGGGCTTTTATGAAACTGAAGGTCTTGGCAAAAATCAAGTACGAATTGCTTATGTTTTGAATGTTGACGATTTAGCCCGTGCATGTAAATGTTTAGAAGAGGGGCTTAAGGCTTATAAGAAAAGGATCTAGAGAAGAGACAGGGAGTTTGAGATGAATTGCTATCTTTCATGGAATTTGAATGAGATGACAAATATCTCTGCTGAGAAGCTTCAAAGAAACTTGAGCCAACAGAGCTCTTTTCTTGAGTTATACAAAAAAGAACTTGTTAAAGAAGCTTTGAATGTAAATATTGCCTGTGCCCTAAAATATGTAAACCAACATAATCTTTCTTTTGGCAGTGACAATTTTTCTAAAAAAGCAACTGATTGTCTTGTTGTTTTTTTACACGCAATGTCGTTCCAAAAAGATGCCTGTTTTTTGCCATCTGATGAAATAAACTCAAACTTAGCTAAAACTTGCCGTAATTTGCACCGTCTCATGCTTGAAAATCTTAAAGCAACAATGCGGTATGTTGACTATTATGTGCTGTTGGAAAAATCTACGGAAAAGATCTCTCTTGATGGAATGTTCTCTCTTAGAGAAGAGCTATATTCCAAGATTTTCCCCAGTGAAAATTCAGTTCATGTTTGCAATGATGAAAATGTAAACAATAGCTTTTTTTCTTTAATTGATGCAGAAAATTCTCCTACTTGTGGCTTTACAGGCTATGATGTTCAAAATACAAGTTCTTTAGACGAGTCTATTTGTGAGTCTTTATCTCTTGAATCTTCATCCATAGACGGTCTTGAAGAGTCTCCTTACGGCATCATTGGCAGTTCTGTAAAATATCTTGAAACACCCTTTATAAAATACATGGGTCGTTATTATAGTTTTGTAACAAGGTTCAGTCTTGTGAATATTCGTGAAATGTTGGCTGTTTTATCGCCGGTAGAGAACGAAGTTTTTTGTGAAGTGGCGCAAAAGAAAGAAGAAAAAGAAGAAGAGAGCGACCCTTACGAAGAAAAATCTCTTTTTGATGTTTTTGCAAAGCAGGGGCTTCAGCCTGCCGGCGACCCGGAGCCTGAGCCTGAAAAAGTTTTTGAACAAGAACCGGAACCGGAGCCTGAGCCGGAGCCAAAAGTGGAAACGGCGTCTGAAGAAGAAAGCCACACAATCTTGGATACTGTTATGAAGATATTTTCAAGTTCAAACCCGTTTACTTTGTATGTTTTAGCGTGCGACGATGAGCAAAAAAACCATCTTGCCGGTATGATAGATAAGGCGGTGTATTCCTGTACGGATGACAGGCGGGATAAAGTGCTTGTAATTCCTGATACGGCAATATCGGTCTGTGTGTTTAGGCTGTCGAAAGACCCCATGCTCGAAATTCAAAGAAAGGAGCATATTGGTGCGCTCATGTATGCAAAAAAGCGTGATGTTTGGCATTCGGTTGAGCTTTATTTGGGTGAAAACGACATTTTGGAGAGTGCAATTTATAATAAGATTACAAAATTTGTGTTCTCTTCGTGGCAGTGGAAGGTTGTTGAAAAGCTTGGTCGTGCCATTGCGCAAAGGGGTGAAGAGTGAAATATAAGGCTGTTTTTTTTGATTTTGACGGTACTTTGATGGATACGTCTACGGGTATTTATGCCGGCGGGCGTTATGCTATGGAAAAACTCGGGCTTCCAATTGATGAAGAGCATACATTTTGGCGTTCTTTTATTGGTCCTCCTATTGGTGATTGTTTTAGAATAACATTTGGTGTCAAAGATGATGATGTTGTAAAAGAACTTGTACGCCAGTATAGGATTTATTATGAAAAAGAGGGTAGGTTTTTGGCTTCTTTTTATCCCGGGATTGTAGATACACTTAAGACTTTGAAAGATATGGGATGCAAGCTTGCTGTTGCTTCTATGAAAAATGAAGATTTGGTTATTGAAATGTGTACTCATTTTGGTATTGCAAATCTTTTTGAGCAAATGCTGGGGTTAGACCTTGCAGGAGAGGCTACAAAAGCCGGTCTTTTGAAGAAAGGTTTTGAGAAAATGGGTGTAACACCTGCCCAAAGTGTTTTAGTGGGAGATACTTCAATAGATAAAGACGGTGCCGTTTTAGCAGGTTGTGATTGCATTTGTGTAGATTGGGGGTTTGGCTTTACAAAGGGAGAGCGTGGTACAATCTCAAGTGCAAAAGAAATTGTTGATATTGTTAAAGGCTGATTTTTTGCAAAAAACTCTGTGAAAAGCAAACTAAAAAAGCTCAAAAACCGGTTTATAAGGTTTTTTGCAAAGACCTGAGCGAGCATTCAGGGCTTTAGTTTTTCAAAAATGCCTTTTTCTTTATTTTTTCTTACATTGTCGTAGTCAAAAACTTGTCCGCACATGCAAACGTAAACTCCGCCTTTTTTTAGTTGAACTGCCGTTATTGCGCAACCAAGGTTGAATACTGAGTCTGAGCTCTCAAGTGCATACGGAACCATGGCTCCTGTGAGTACAATAGTTTTTTGTTTCTTGTCTCCAAGTTCTTTTGCAATGACTTTTGCGGTGTCTACCATGGTATCGGTCCCGTGAATTACGACTATTCTGTTTTCAGGGCTTTGTATGCAGGATTTTGCTATCTTGAGCCGGTGTTCCTGTGTCATGTAAAGGCTGTCTATTGCAAGGCAGTTTTCAACATTCATCTTTATTGTGCAACGAGATTGCTCCAGTATTCGCGGCAGGTGAGAATCTTTGAATGTCAGCTCTCCACGGATTTCATCATAGAGTTTATCAAAAGTGCCACCTGTGGTGATAATTCTAATTGCATTATTGTTGGTTTCCATTTTGCTCTGCCTTTTCTTGTTGAGCTTTCAACAATTCCAAATTCCAGCCCAGTGCTTTGTATAATTCATCTTTTTGCTTGGCTATTTTTGAGCAAGTAAACTTGACTTCATCATCGCCCATATAAATTATAAGACCTTTGCGGGCAGGAAGTACTTTTCCAAATCCAAGAGATGTTATTTCTTTTGTTTTCAATGACCATACTTCTTTGCATAGAGCATTTTTTCTTTCTTTATCATCATTGCGCTGTAAAAGCTTTAACGAGTCGTCAACAATGCAAAGACGACCTCTTGTGAGATCTGCAGACGGGTCTGTTGGAATTTTTCCTGCAAAAACATCAAAAACAGGGTCTTTTTTCAGTACTTTGGCAGCATCTTTTTTGCTTACCCAAAACATTGCAAACCAATAAAGAACAACAAGTGCAATCATTACTGCAAACATTGGAATCATTATTGGACGAGACAAATAAATATTTGGAATAAATACTACAGCTGCAAAATCAAGTATTATTAAAATTCTAAGTATTGTTTTCATAATTTGAATAATAGCGGTTTGTGCAAATAAAAACCACTGTGAACTTTAATTAACTTTGATTTAAGTAAAAGTTTAAGTAAAGTTCGCAATGGTTAATGTTTGGAAATGGGGTTGGAAATGGCTTCCAAGGAGGTTTCGCAAAAACCTCTAAGGAAGTTTATCTTTGTGAGAAATACTATTCTTCTTTTGCTTCTTTTGCATAGGAGAGGGCTCTCATAGCATTATCAAACTTTTGGAACTTTCCGTTTTTAAGGTGGATAACAACTCTTGTTCCCTGGTTGCCGCTAACCTGTACAATATATTCAGTTGCTTCAAGTTTAGTCTTAAAATATTTAATGACTTTTTCACTTCCCTGGCGCTTTACGCCCCAGCCTTTGCCCTGAACCCAAAGAAGCTCATGTACATCTTTTGGCTCTTTCTTTTCATTGGTCTCTGCTACAACTTCTTTTTTAGGAGCTTTTTTATCTTTATCGGTTGCCATAAATTGAACCCTCCGTCTTCTAATCTACCACAGAAGAAAAAAGACGGCAACAAAAGTTGTTTTTAAGTTGTTCTCTTGAGATGTTGTTCGAAAAGCCTTGAAAAGGGGGTTCCTGCAATAAGCTTGGCAAGCAGTTTGAGCAGTTTTGTTCATTTTCCAAAGATTTTCCATTAAGAACCCTCATAAAAACTTTCCTCAAATTGAGTGTTCTTCTTTCAGGTGCAGAATATACGCCCCATGGGTTGCAAAGCGCTTTCCGCATTCCATGCAACAGTAGATGCCTCCTTCCTTGCTGTTTTCTTTATCAGTTCTTTGTGAGTCTTTAGCAGTACTTTTTTCTGTTCTTTCCTTTGGTTTAATACAATCGTTGTAAATCATGGCTTTATAATGGTTTTCTATAAAAATTCTCAAAAAAAGGGCTATCCAAGAGGCCTTGCCAAAGCTTTTTTTGCAATATTTTGTTGAAAACTTCCTATAAGATTACATTTTTTTTACACAAAAGCAACTTATACATGTTACAATTCTGCTTGTTGAGATTACATTGTTACTCTCATGAAA
>CAVGEF010000047.1:0-7428 GCA_963628205.1 Bacteroidaceae bacterium | reverse complement strand
ACCAAAATGGAGGGAAAAAATGAAAAAAACATTAGCTCTTATGCTCATTGCATTAATGGCTTTGACCTGTGTTTTCGCAAATGGAGGCAAGGAAGCTTCTTCAACAGAAACAACTTCCAGTGGTCCAAAAATTAAAGACACTCTCGTAATTGGTGTTGCTCAGGAAATCAATACTCAGAACCCAATGATGCAAAACGACCAAATCAACAACAACTGTTTTGCTCTTTCACACGAGAGACTTATTTGGACAGACGGAAACAACGGCTATGAAGTAAAACCTGAACTTGCAGAGTCATGGGAATGGGTAGACGATACACACCTTGTATTCCACCTTGTTCACAATGCACACTTCAATGATGCCAACAAGACTCCTCTTACAGCATATGACGTAGAGTTTACTCTTAATAGAGCAAAATCTACGGACACCAATATTTCAAGAGTTTCCGGAACACTGGGTCTTATTGTTGCAGTCAGAGCTCTTGATGAATACACAGTTGAAATTGAGACAAGTGCATACAGTAATGAACTTATCTACAGCCTTACAGGTTATCCTCTTTGTATCCAAAGCAAGGCAGCTTATGAAGATCCTAACAACTCAGAGCCGTGGCTCATTGGTTCCGGTCCTTTCAAGTTCAAGGAATGGAAGAACGGACAGTATGTAACATACGAAGCTGTTGAAGACTACTGGAATAAGGATGCAATGCCTAAGGCAAAGGAAATTACTTACAAATTCCTTCTTGAAGATTCACAGCGCGCAATTGCTCTTCAGAACGGAGAAATTGACGTTTGTATTGACCCTCCTACAACAGACCTTAAATTCTTGGCAGCAGACAAGAATATTACAGTCCATACACAGGCAGGAACAAGATTGTTCTACTTGGGCTTCAACGTTGAGAAAATTACCAATCAAAAGCTCAGACAGGCTATCTCCTGTGCTATTGACAAACAGTCAATCGTAGATATCGTTCTTGAAGGAAGAGGCCAGTGGCAGACATCAATTCTTAACAGAGGTGCATGGTCATTCCTTGACAACGACGAAGTTGAGGGCGGTTACACTTATGATGTCGAGAGAGCAAAGAAGCTCTTGGCAGAAGCCGGTTACAAACCCGGTGAACTCACACTTGAGCTTACAGCTGCAACAGACAACCCATACAAGACTATTGCTCCTATCATTCAAGCTAACTTGAAGGAAATTGGAATTAACGTAGTAATTAAGTCCATGGACCAGGCAACTCTCAAGACAGAGTGTGCTAACGGCCACCAGGAACTCTTTTTGTGGAGATGGAACATTGCTGCACGTGTTGACGAGACTTACAGAGAGATTTTCTACACAAATTATCCTACAAACTATCACCAGCTTAAGGATTCTTACGTAGACGAAATGGCTGACAAAGTTCTCACAGAGAAGGACCCGGCATTGAGACTTCAATATTCTCATGACCTTCAGAACTATCTTGTAGAACTTGTTCCACAGATTCCTCTTTATGTTCCAGATTTGGTTATCGCTTACAACAAGGGCCTTAAAGGACAGTACCTCCAGGGTGGCGGTGCTCATGACTGGTCCCTTGCTTACATTGAGCTGTAATTTTTTTATTACGCTTAAATTTATGGAAGAACCGAGAAATCGGTTCTTCCGTTCTAATTTCATTAAACCGGGAACTTAAAAAGCATGATTAAATACATACTTAAAAGGTTGGTAATCATTATCCCAACCTTGCTAGTCACTTCATTGCTTATATTTTGGGCAATGGATCTTGCAGGAGGAGACCCTGCAGACCAACTTCTTCCTGAAAATGCCACTTATGAACAAAGACAGCAACTTAGAGAAGAGATGGGCTTCAATGATCCTTTCTTTGTGAGATACTTCCGTTATATTGGAGGTATTATTACAGGAGATATGGGAACATCCTATATTAGCGGACAGGACGTATTCAAAACGTTCATGGGTCGCTTACACATGACAATTATCTTAGGTGGAACAGCTCTTATATTTGCAAGTATAATTTCTGTCCCATTAGGAATTTATACAGCACTTCACGAGAACACATGGAAAGACACTTTGGCAACGGTTGTTGCACTTTTTGGAGTTTCAATGCCAAACTTTTGGCTTGGTCTTATGCTTATCATTTTGTTCTCTCTTAAACTCGGATGGCTACCTAGCGGAGGAACAGGAAGCTTTAGATACCTAATTCTCCCTGCTGTTACTGTTGGATTAAGTCTTGCAGCTCTTCTTACCAGAACAACAAGAAGTGCCATGCTTGATGTCCTTCGCCAGGACTATATGACAACTGCAAAAGCAAAAGGCGCTTCACGCAGACGTGTTATTTACAACCACGGTCTGAGAAACGCAATGATTCCTATAGTAACTGCAATTGGAATGCAGTTCAGCTATGTCATGACAGGTTCTGCCCTTGCTGAGACCGTTTTTGGATGGCCCGGAATTGGAAGACTTGTCGTTGACTCTATTAATAAACGAGATACGCCAATGGTTACGGGGTCAATTATTCTGTGCTGTGTCGTCATGGCATTGATTAACCTTGTTGTCGATATTATTTATGCCTTCTGCGACCCTAGAATCAAAGCTCAGTATTCAGGAAAGGGTTGATGCTATGAAAAAGAAAAAAGATAACTATGAAGTAACTCTAAACGGAGAGATTGCGTATCGCGGAAGGTCTTTGGCTCAAGAAACATGGAGAAGACTCAGAAAGAACAAAGGTGCCATGTTAGGTGCTGCATTCCTCATTCTCCTAATTCTTGCGACTACTTTTGCAAGTTTTATTTACGATTACGATAAAGACATTATTGCAATGTCAAAAGACAGGTTTCTTGCACCGTGTAAGGAGCATATTTTTGGAACAGACAACATGGGCCGTGATATTTTTGCACGTGTTCTTTACGGAGCAAAATACTCATTGTTCATAAGCTTTGGTGCAACAGCGTTGGGACTTGTTGTAGGACTTTTCTTTGGTGCTATTGCCGGCTATTACGGCGGTTTTATTGACAACCTCATAATGAGAGCAACAGACATTTTCTACTCTATCCCTTACATCATGCTGGCAGTTGTTGTTGTCTCGCTTTTGGGTACAAGTATGGTGAACCTTCTGTTTGCAATGGCGCTGGGTTCTTTTTCCAGTTTTGCAAGGATTGCAAGAGCATCGATTATGACTGTTAGAGACCAAGAATACATTGAAGCAGGAAGAGCAATTGGCTTACCTACATGGAAGATTATCTTAAAACATATTCTTCCAAACTGCCTTTCTCCAATTATTGTTCAGGTAACTCTTAGAGTTGGCTCCAACATTATTTCTGCATCTTCTCTAAGCTTCTTGGGCGTTGGTATATCACCACCTACTCCGGAATGGGGAGCAATGCTTTCAGACGGGCGTTCTTATATTCGCTCATCTGGATGGATGTGCTTATTCCCGGGACTTGCAATCATGTTCACTGTTCTTGCTCTAAACCTTCTTGGTGATGGTCTTAGAGACGCAATGGACCCTAAACTTAAGAAATAAAGGACGGCAATATGGAAAATATAATTGAAGTAAAAGATCTTGTCGTTCGATATGAAACTGAAGACGGAATCGTAAGAGCTGTAAATGGAATTTCTTTCAGTATTGGAAAAGAAAGAACTTTGGGACTTGTAGGAGAAACCGGTGCCGGAAAGACAACGACTGCAATGAGTATCCTAAACCTTGTTCCTGATCCGCCCGGAGTAATAAGCGGGGGTTCTATTGTCCTGAACGGTAGAGACGTTCTGAAAATGAGCGAAAAAGAGCTTGAAAAGATGAGAGGTAACGAAGTTGCCATGATCTTCCAAGACCCTATGACAGCTCTTAACCCTGTTATTAGAGTTGGCGAGCAAATTGCTGAAAGTATTATGCTTCACAACGATGTTTCAAAAGAAGAAGCTATGGACAGGGCAAAAAAAATGCTCGAGATGGTAGGTATTTCAGCTTCCAGAGCCATGGACTATCCTCACCAGCTTTCCGGTGGAATGAAACAGCGTGTTGTTATAGCAATTGCACTTGCATGTCACCCGTCTTTCCTCATTGCAGATGAGCCCACAACAGCTTTGGATGTTACAATTCAAGCTCAGGTTCTTGCTCTTATCAAGGATCTTATTGACAACAACCACATGTCAATGTTGTTAATTACTCATGACCTTGGAGTTGTTGCTGAAGTCTGTGATGATGTTGCTGTTATGTATGCAGGAAAGATTGTTGAAATAGGTTCTGCTGATGACGTATTCAATCATACAAGACACCCATATACAGAAGGGCTTTTTGATTCTTTGCCAAATCTTAAGCAAAGGGGAGAAGAACTCATTCCCATCAAGGGCCTTATGCCGGATCCAACACATTTGCCTGACGGCTGTGCATTTTGTCCCCGGTGCCCATATGCAACAGAAAAATGCAAGACAACTTCTCCGGCTCTTCGCAATGTTGGGGAAAATCATTTTGTTGCTTGTGACAGGTATGACGAAAAAGATTTTAGCTTGAGGAGGAAAGATAATGTCTGACAATAACAATGATGTAATCCTTGAAGTTCAGAATCTTACAAAGTTCTTTGATACCCCCAAGGGAAAACTGCATGCTGTTGACGGTGTTAATTTTTCAATTAAAAGAGGCACCACTTTGGGAATAGTAGGGGAATCGGGCTGTGGAAAATCTACAACAGGAAGAACCATTCTCAAGCTCATAGAGCCTACCGGTGGAAAGATTATTTTTGACGGCCGTGATATCACAAATTACAGCAAGTCAAAGATGAGAAAACTCAGGACTGAAATGCAGATTATTTTCCAAGACCCGTTCTCATCTCTTGATCCCAGACAAAGCATCATGCAACTGATAAGTGAGCCTATTCGGGAGCATAAAATTTGCAAATCAAAAGCCGATATTGAAAAGAGAACACTTGAATTAATGGATACTGTAGGACTTGCACGAAGATTTGTTAACTCTTATCCTCATGAACTTGACGGTGGAAGAAGGCAGCGTATTGGAATTGCAAGAGCCTTGGCTGTTAATCCAAAACTTATCGTTTGTGATGAGCCGGTATCGGCTTTGGATGTTTCCATTCAGGCACAAATTCTTAACCTTCTCAGAGAACTTCAAAAGAGCATGGGTTTGACCTATATTTTCATTACACATGACCTTAGTGTTGTAAGATATTTTTCTGATGACATTGCAGTTATGTACTTGGGAAAGATGGTTGAAAAAGCATCCTCAGACGCCTTGTTCTCAAATCCGGTGCACCCGTACACAAAGGCACTTCTTTCTGCTATTCCTCTTCCAATTGTAGGAAAAGAAAAACCTGCAAGAAAGCTAATTACGGGAGAAGTTACATCTCCTGTTAACCTTCCTGACCGTTGTCGCTTTTGTGCAAGATGTGATTTGTGCAATGAAACATGTAAATCATCTCCGGACCCGTCTCTTGTAGAGGTCGAGCCAAGGCATTTTGTAGCATGTACTCTTGTGGCAAATGAACTGAAAGAAAAAGGAAAAATTTAATGTTCAATACTTATTCTCTAACACAAATGGCGGCATCACTCTCACGGGCAATGGGCGTTGTTGCACCCAAACAGGCCAATAAATCAATCCCTCTCGTAGATGCGTTTGTAGACTCCGTAATGGGAAATGAAAGAGTAGACAGAATTCTTGTTTACAATCCTGATTGCATTGGTCACTGGCACCTGCAGAAATATCCTGATTTGTTTATTCCTGTGTTGATAAACACACAATTAACTGTTCCTATAGCAACAGTGTCTCCTGCATGGACTCCTATTTGCTTTGGAAGTATGTATACCGGAGTTTTTCCTCAAGTACACGGCATTCTTAAATATGAAAAACCTGTTATAAAGGTTGATTCATTATTTGATTCCATGCCCAGAGCGTCAAAGAAAGTCGCAAATGTTGCTGTTGATCATTCAAGTATGGCAATGATTTTCCTTGAGAGACCTGTGGACTACTACATTGAGCCGTATGACGGCGAAGTCGTTGACAAAGCATTGGAGTTAATCAAAGAAGACAAGTATGATGTCATGACAGTTTACAATCAAGAATATGATGACATGATTCACAGAACCACTCCTGAGTCAACTGTAGCACTCAATGCTATGAAACATCATGTAGAGTCCTTTGCAAAACTTGTAAATGCAGTTAAAGAGAACTGGAAGAACCACAATACTCTTGTGGTATTTGCACCGGATCATGGAAACCATTACGACTGCTTTGGACATGGAAGTCATGGTGAATTCCGTGACGAGGATGTAAACATTAACCATTTCTACGGTATTATCAAAAAACAAGCCTAACGGTTAAAGTTACAGCCTCATATACAACAACATTAGCCTTCATGGCAGACTTTAAGCTGTGCCATGGAGGCTTGTTATAAGTAAAGAAGTTTTTACAAAATGAACGGTTCTAATGCTAATGTTAATGTTAATGCTAATGTTAATGTTAATGTGAACCGTCGAGCAAGAAATTCTAAGTGAAAATTTCTAAAGGAAAACCTCTGAAGGAAGAAATATGCCTGAAAAACAACTGACAGTAAGAAGCCTTATTTTTGGGCTCGTTGGGATGTTTCTAATAACAGCAAGTTCAATGTTTTTGGCTCTTAAGATAGGAACAATGCCTTGGCCAATGCTCTTTGCTACGATTCTCTCCATGACAATTTTAGGCCGTTTCAAAGGAAGCTCAAATCAGGAAATCAACATAACAGAAACCATTATGGCATCAGGTGCCATGGTTGCCGGCGGAATAGTTTTTACAATTCCCGGAATTTGGATAATAAATCCGGAAGCAACAATCTCGTTTCTTCCAATTGCTGTAATGAGTGTATGCGGAGTTCTTTTGGGAGTTTTGTTTTCTGCTCTTTACAGAAAAAGACTTATAGTTGAACAAAATTTAGTTTTTCCTCATGGGAATGCTGTCTTTGAAACAATATCAACAGGAATCAAAAAAGGAAAAGATTCTCTTAAACTTATAATTTCAATGGGCTTCAGTGCTGTTTTTGCAACTGTCAGAGATATTGTCAAATTGTTTCCTTCACGTCTTGTTTTATTTGGAGGAAACTCTTTTGTTCAGCCTGTATCAATGTGGCTAAGTCCCATGGCTTTATCTATAGGTGCTATGATAAGCCGTCTTTCTGCTTTTGTATGGCTTGGCGGAACACTCTTTGCTTATTTGGTATTTACTCCCATAGCCATGAAAGCCGGCTGGTTTTCAGGTTTCACTGCAGTCAATGATTTTAGACAAAATATTGGAATTGGAATTGTCATTGGAACAGGCTTGGGTGTTTTCATTAAGGCTGTCTTTGACATAGTAAGAAAGAAAGTTTCAAAAAAGAATACAAAAACAACAGGTTCAAATTCTGAAAATACCGGGCATTTGGAAAATTCCACAAGCGCAGAAAAGCCTGTAAGTTCTACGA
>CAVGEF010000046.1:5237-7274 GCA_963628205.1 Bacteroidaceae bacterium | reverse complement strand
CCCCAATATTAAAATTGAGGTCGTTCAAGGGAGCACCGGGGAGCTACTTACACGAGAAAGAGCTGAGGCGGACAACCCTCACGCAGACATCCAATTTGGAGGCCTTTCTTATGCCAACTCAATTTCTCATGCCGATATCCTTGAGTACTATATTTCTCCCAATGACAAGAATCTTCCTGAAGCATTCAGAAGCGCAAACGGCCTCGTAACGCTTAAGTCCATCAATTTGCAGTGTCTTTTGATAAACAAAACTCTTGAAACACAAACCGGTGTAACCATTGAGAGTCTTGACGATATTCTTAATCCTGCCTTAAAGGGGAAAATTTCTTTTGCAGACCCAAACCTTGGTTCAACGGCTTTCAAGTGGCTTACAGCTATTTTGTATGTAAAGGGAAATGGGAATCCAAAATCCCAAGAAGCTTGGGATTACGTAGAAGCTCTCATTAAACAGCTTGATGGAAAGCTTGCTTCTTCAACAGGTAACGCTCACAAGAATGTAAAGAACGGCGAGTATGTTGTTGGATTTACTTCAGAATCAAATGCAGTTAATTATCTTTCAGAAGGCTTTGGAGATATTCTTCGTGTTGTTTATCCAAAAGAAGGAACAACAGCCCCATCATACGGTATTGGAATTATCAAAAATTGTAAGAACTTTGAAAATGCAAAACTGTTTGTAGACTTCATTATCTCTGAAGAAGGACAACAGATTTATGCAAATTCTTCTTTCAGACCTGCCGACACAAGGTTTGAAAACACAAGCGAGTTTATTCAGCCAATCAGTACAATCAAGCTTGTTACAGAAGACAATGCTTACCTTGCAGATAACCAAAAAGCAATCCTTGATAAGTTCAATAACCTTTGGGCGAAGTACAACTGATTCAGCATTTTGTTTATGAAGAGGGCGGCCCATTGGAGGTCCCGCCCGTTTGATTGCTCCGGTACTTAGCTAAAATATGTCAAAAAGTTTTGCCCAAAAGGCAAATGGCGCAAGTAGGAGATAAACGGGAGAATAATAAATGGCAATTGAAATAAAAATTATTCATGCCTTGAAAAAGTATGAGGGTCTTACAGTCATTCCTGATTTGAATTTGGAGGTCAAACCCGGTGAGTTTTTTACTTTGTTAGGACCTTCTGGATGTGGTAAAACCACACTTTTGAGGATGATTGCCGGGTTTAATAGTATTGAAGGCGGAGAATTTCTCTTTAATGATAAAATTATCAACAATATTGAACCTTCAAAAAGAAATATCGGTATGGTGTTTCAGAATTATGCAATCTTTCCGCATTTGACTGTAAGAGAGAATGTAGCGTTTGGATTAAAAAATAGAAAATTACCCAAAGAAGAGATAAAACAAATTACAGACAAGTTCTTGGATTTGATGCAAATTGCCTGTTTCCAAGATAGAATGCCAGACAGGTTGTCCGGAGGTCAACAGCAACGTGTTGCATTGGCTAGAGCATTGGCCATTTCTCCTGATGTTCTTTTGATGGATGAGCCTCTTTCAAATCTTGATGCAAAACTCAGACTGGAAATGAGAAAGGTAATCAAAGATATTCAGCACAAAGTTGGAATTACTACTGTTTATGTTACTCATGACCAGGAAGAAGCAATGGCTGTCAGTGACAGGATTGCTGTAATGAATGGTGGTGTTATACAGCAAATTGGCTCTCCTAGAGATCTTTATCAGCGTCCTGCCAATATTTTTGTGGCTACTTTTATTGGACATACAAACATACTGGAGGGAAAAGCAACAGGAAAGGCCGTTATTTTCTGTAATGATTACAAAGTTGAGATTGACGATATGAAAAAAACTGACGGCTGTGTCAGTGTATCGGTAAGACCTGAAGAGTTTGTCATCAATTCAGATTTGAATACCAATGGCCTTGAAGGAACGGTTGAAGACTGCACATATCTTGGCCTTGATACGCAGTATTTCATAAGACTGGAAGATGGCACTTTGGTTGAAATAAGATGCGAGTCAATTATTGGGAAAGACTTGGAAGTAGGTGATAAGGTAAAGCTTTCTATTAAGAAAG
>CAVGEF010000046.1:0-5227 GCA_963628205.1 Bacteroidaceae bacterium | reverse complement strand
TAAGAAAGAGAAAATTAATGTGTTTGATTGCACGCAAGCCGCAAATTCACTGATGAACCGGGGGTAAAAATGGAAATAAAGCGTAAACCCAGTTTATGGGATATGTTTTCAGGAATAATCCTTGTAATATTCATCATGTTTATACTCATTCCTATTTTCAATATTCTCCGAACAGCTTTCTTTGAGGATGGCCATTTTACACTGGAGTATTTCAAGAAGTTTTTTGGAGAAAAATACTACAGCAGAACATTGGTAAACAGTATAAAAGTTGCTGTAGCAACAACTCTTTGCTCGTTGATTATTGGAATTCCTATTGCATATTTCAACACCGTATACAAACTCAAAGGGAGTATGGCAATCCAAATTATTACAATACTTTGTTCAATGAGTGCTCCTTTTGTAGGTGCGTATTCATGGATTCTTCTGTTTGGACGAGGAGGAGCTGTAACCCAGTTTTTCAGTAAAGTTTTTGGTATAACAATTCCAAGTATTTATGGGTTTTGGGGCATTGTGTTAGTGATGACATCAAAACTTTTTCCTCTTGTATACCTTTATGTTTGCGGAGCCTTGAAAAATATTGATAATTCACTTCTTGAAGCTGCTGAAAACATGGGAGTCTCCGGAATTCGAAGGTTTGTCAAAGTTACGTTTAGGCTGTGTATACCCTCAATTCTTGCTGTATCAATGATGGTTTTCATGAGAGCTTTGGCAGACTACGGAACTCCTGCATTAATTGGTGAAGGTTACAGAACTTTCTCAGTTGAAATTTACAAACAGTACATGGGGGAAAGTGGGGTAGGGTACAACTTTGCTTCAGCAATTAGTGTCATTGCAATTGTCATTACTGCCATCTTTTTCTTTATTCAAAAATGGCTGGGAGAAAGGAACAGTTTTAAGATGAATGCTCTTCATCCAATTCATAAGAAAAAAGCCAAGTTTGGATATAGTTTGGTCATGCATCTTATTTCTTACTCTTTTGTTGCAGTTGCTTTCTTTCCTCAGGTTTTTCTTATTTACTGCTCGTTTAGAAAAACAACCAAATCAGGTGCAGACTTTCTCCCCGGATTTTCCCTGAATAATTACAAGTTGTTTTTTACCAGGATGGGAAAAGCAATACCCACTACTCTTCTTCTTGGCGGAATAACGCTTATTGTTACAGTTACCATTGCTGTTATTGTTGCATATTTGGTTGTAAGAAGAGCAAATAAGGTCAACAGTATAATAGATACTGTTTCAATGCTTCCGTATGTAATTCCCGGCTCTGTAGTTGGTATTTCACTTGTTATATCTTACAACAAGAAGCCACTGGTTTTGACAGCTACAATGCTTATTATGATTATTGCAATAAGTATAAGACGTATGCCTTATACAATACGAAGCAGTATTTCAACGTTGCAGCAAATTCCAATAACAGTAGAAGAAGCTGCTGAAAGCCTTGGAACATCTCAAGGAAAGACTTTCCTTGAAGTTACTGTTCCAATGATGAGAAATGGCATTATAAGTGGAGCAATTCTTAGCTGGATTACAATTCTTACAGAGTTGAGTTCATCAATTATTTTGTATAGTTCAAGAACTACGACACTTACTTTGGCTACCTACAATTTTGTAGTTAGAGGAAATTATGGAGCAGCTACTGCGTCAGCAAGTATTCTTACATTGTTTACGACAATATCGCTTCTATTATTCTTCAAGATTACAAAATCAAAAGACCTTTCATTATAAACAGGAGGAGAGAAATGAGCAAAATCAGCGAAATGACAAGAGAAAGTTGGATAAAGAGCACATTCCCGGAATGGGGAACATGGCTTGTTGAAGATATAGAAAATGAAGTTGTCCCAAATGGCAATGTAGCCATGTGGTGGCTTGGTTGTACCGGAATATGGATGAAAACTCCGTCTAATACCAACATTACAATTGATTTATGGTGTGGCAACGGGAAAAGAACGCATGGCAATAACCAAATGAAGCCAGGGCATCAAATGGCCAATATGTGTGGTGCAAGGCTTATGCAACCCAATTTAAGGAATATTCCGTTTGTCATAGATCCATTTGCATTCAAGAGTGTAGATGCAGTTTTAGCAACCCATTATCATCAAGACCATATGAGTGCAGAGTGGGCAGCTCATGTTATCAACAGTAACATGATGACGACTGACGAAAACGGGCATTCTATTGCTGTTCCTTTTATTGGTCCCAAAAAAGCTGTAGAAACATGGCTCAAATGGGGTGTTCCAAAAGAGCGCTGTAAAGAGGTTAAGCCCGGCGATACTATAAAACTCAAAGACCTTGAAATTGTTGTCCTGGATAGTTTTGACAGGACCTGCATTGTGACAACTGACTCTGTTGAGGCTGACCGCGAAGAACTTGAGAGCAAATGCCCAACTGACATGGACGAGAAAGCTGTCAACTATCTAATAAAGACACCCGGAGGAAATATCTATCATTCCGGTGATTCTCACTTCTCAATTTATTTTGCAAAGCATGGGAAAGATTATGACATTGACGTAGCATTTGGTTCTTTTGGGGAAAATCCAATTGGTATGCAAGATAAAATGACGTCAATTGATATCCTACGAATGGCAGAAAACCTTAAATGCAAGGTTGTTATCCCAATTCACTGGGATGTTTGGACAAATTTTTATGCCGATTGTGAAGAGATAAAAGTCCTTTATGATTTTAAGAAAGATAGAAATGAATACAAATTCCATCCATTCTTTTGGCAAGTTGGTGGCAAATATGTTTATCCGCAGGATAAAGACAAAATTTACTACCATCATAGACGAGGTTTTGAAGATTGTTTTGAGCATCCACAGAACATTCCTTTTAGATCTTGTTTATAACTTCTTGTCTATAAATTAGTTGCGTGGAGTTTTAGATGAAAGCAGAAAAAAAAGCAACATATTCAATGGATAAATGCTATGCAATAGCAGAGCTTGAATTTGATAATAAGCATCATATTGTAGTAGCTGCAGAAAAGACTGCTTCTTGCGCTTTGTTTGGTATGAATGGAAACTTTGAAGAAACTGTTTGGGAAGGACCAAGTGGAACCATGTCTATTGTTCCACTTGAGTCTAAGACAGGAGCTTTTCTGGCTACAAAAAAAATGTATTCGCCAAATGATTCCAAGGAAGCGGAGATTGTTCTTGCTTTAAGAGAAAATGGAAAATGGCAAACAAAAGCACTTGCCGTTGTTCCGTTTGCCCACCGGTTTGATGTCTTGAAATCTGATTTAGGCTCATTTATTTTGGTATCAACCATGAAAAGTGGGCATGATTTCAAAGATGACTGGACACACCCTGGTCAAGTTTTGGTCAGTCCTTTTCCGGAAGACTACACAAAAATTGAAAGTCTTGAGTTTCAAGCAATAGCAAACGGTCTTTTCAAAAATCATGGATATACAAGAAGATATTGCAGTGATGGCACTTATTGTGTCATTGCAGCAGAGACGGGCATATATGAAATAAAACCACCTACAAAAGAGTGTTCATCATGGCAAGTTAAACTTTTACTTAATGAGCCTACAAGTGATATTTGTTTTGCAGATCTTGATAATGATAATGAAGATGAAATGCTCTCATTTTCACCTTTCCACGGAGATACTGTTAAAATCTATCATCAAGGTCCAAACGGCTATTATTTAGTATACGAATGTCCTGAAAAACTTGAGTTTTCACATGCTCTTTGGCCAGTCTCAATGAAGGGAAGGAACTCTTTTATCATTGGTCATAGAAAAGGGGAGATGAACATGTATAACCTCTTTTATGAGAATGGCAAATATCAAATTGAGATGCTGGATTGCCATTGTGGAAGTACAAATGTCTATGTCTCCGGAAAACTTTTGGTTTCTGCAAACAGAGAGATAAACGAGATTGCTTTCTACGAATTGGAAGATTAGTGGTCAATTTTTAGAAGTTTTTTCAAAAGAGTTTTTACATCAAAACTGCCTTGAATAAAAAAGGACTGTCGCTCAAGCTGGAACTTTGGCAACAGTCCTTTTGATTTAATTAAAACTCAATTACAGCAAAGCCAAAACAGGTCTTACACCATTGACAAGAGGTTCCATAATAGGAACACATGCAAGAAGAACACCTGCTACAACAGCACTTCCAATAACACCTGATACGTTTGGTCCCATAGCATGCATGAGAAGGAAGTTCTGCGGGTCAGCTTCCTGACCTACCTTACTTGAAACTCTGGCTGCCATTGGTACTGCAGAAACTCCTGCACTTCCAATAAGAGGGTTCACAGGGTGCTTAGGATCAAGCTTGTTCATAAGTTTTGCTATAAGAACTCCGCCTGCTGTTCCAAAGCTGAATGCTATTGCTCCCAAAAGAAGAATACCAAGGGTATTGAGCTGTAAGAACTTTGATGCTTCCATCTTTGAGCCAACTGAAAGACCCAAGAAGATAGTAACTGTGTTCATCATAGCATTACTTGCTGTATCTGCAAGACGGCCTGTGCATCCGCTTTCCTTAAGAAGGTTTCCAAACATAACAGCACCAATAAGAGGTGTGGAACTTGGAAGAAGAATTGCACAAATTATGATAACAGAGATTGGGAATATAATCTTCTCAGTCTTGCTTACAGGTCTGAGCTGTTGCATTCTTATCTTTCTTTCTTCCTCTGTTGTAAGAGCCTTCATGATAGGTGGCTGAATAACTGGAACAAGTGCCATATAAGAATATGCTGCAACTGCAATAGGACCTAAGAGGTCTTCTGCAAGTCTTGTTGTAACATATATAGCCGTAGGACCGTCAGCTCCGCCAATAATTCCAATAGAGGCTGCTGCATGAAGGTCAAAGTTAATTCCCGGGATAAAGCTTACAAGCAATGCTCCAATTAAAGCTACAAGGATTCCAAGCTGTGCTGCTGCACCAAGTAACAGTGTCTTTGGGTTTGCAATAAGAGGTCCAAAGTCTGTCATGGCTCCAACTCCTACAAATATAAGGACCGGGAACAATCCGCTTTGAATTCCTGCATCAAAGAGTATCTTGATAAAACCTGTAGCTCCAAGTGCTCCTGCCGGAAGTGACGGGTCAGTTCCTGCAATATATGCAAATGGAATATTACTTAAAACACAACCCATTCCAATTGGAATAAGTAGCAGTGGTTCAAAACCTTTCTTTATGGCAAGCCAAAAAAGAAGAAGGCCTACAAGTATCATAACAAGGTTTAGGATGTTAAAGCCTGATTCAGCATCAAGTCCTGCAAAACCGTATAGTCCTGT
>CAVGEF010000045.1:0-2195 GCA_963628205.1 Bacteroidaceae bacterium | reverse complement strand
TTCCAAAGGAGATTTGATTACAGTTGCTTCAAATGGCAACACTCCGCCTGCAATATACGAAGAATTAACAACTGCCAATGCAGTTATCATTTCATGTGTTTGCCAATTAAGAGTACCTGTGACAGAAGAATCTTTTACTAAAGGTGATGTTAAACTAAAGTTATACAATGAAGTTTCGTTTATTGATGAAAAATCAAGCCTTGCAAGTTCCAAGCCGTCATTGGCACGCTGTAAAAGAAGCATCCCGTCAGGAACAAGGTTCTTATAATCAAGTGTACCGGCAAAAGAAAGTCTTAAGCCTCCGGTACTTACAGCAAATGTACTTACATCAAACAATGTTCCGTTTAGAGAGGCTTCATACGTGACAGCTCCGCTGTAGGCTTTATTATCTACATTTACATCGTGAAGTGCAGTATTAAATGAAAAATGCCCGCTCTTTATTGAAGTTTCTGCTACATCCATAAAATCATCAAAAGAGAAATTCTCGAGTTTATTTGTCCCCAAGTTGATGATCTCCAATATGGAAATGTCCAGTGAAATTGCAACTGAACCGTCAAAACTTGTTTTTTCCTGCACGAAATTCTGAGAAGTTAAATACTTTTCATACAGTAAAGAATATGTGTAAGGGATTAAATCATCAAAGTATAATCTAATATCCAAAGTTTTTTGGTTGTTTGTATACGAAATGGAAGACGCCAGTTCATTTTGGATTGCAAGTGATATGTCAAATCCTTTTTCTTTTGAGTAAGCTAACGAGGCATTTGCCGTTTTTGGCAATGCAGCACATAAAAAGTTTGATACTTCTGCATTACCGGCTGCAATATTTACCTTATTTACCTTTCTTTCGTTTTGGTTTTCTTCGTTGTTTTGGACATTTGAGTTAAGAACAAGTGCAAGATCTGCATCTATGTTGGAAGTAAAAGTTCCCAACAGTTCATTTGAACTTTTTCCAAAAACAGAAGAACTGAGTCTTAAATCAATATTTTGGCTCTGTAACGAAAAATCCAAGTTCATATCAGATGCCGTGAGGTTCTCTAAAGTATAGAAATCTAAGTTCTTTGCTGTGATTTTACCCAAAGAAAGCCTTCCAAGTGCATTTGAAAAATCTAAGGAAGAATCAATATTTGTTTCTATGTTTTGTACTTTTATATTGCAGTCCAAATATTGGGCTACCAGCTCTGAAATATTTGCATAAACATCTATTGCTTTATCGTTTCCAACTACTCCAGTCAGTTCAATATTGTTAAGTTGGGCACTTGTATTTAAGTTTGGAGCTTCCAAGCCTGCTGTAAGAATTGAACCTTTTATTGATACATCAAAAATGCCTGTATTGCCATTATCGACATTATTTTCAATATTATTTGCAACATCAAAAACAAACGACGCTTCGTCAAATAGAGCTTTGTAACCATCATAAACAGTTGCACCGTTTTGAACATAAAGTGCAATATTGGCTATATCTTTTTGATATTTTGCAATACCAGATAAGTTTTCCAAATAAACTGTTCTGTTTGAGTTGTAATTGTAAGAAGTTTTTTCTATGGAGGCAAAGAGTTTCAAATCTTTATCAACAGATACTCTTATGTCCTCCATGGAAACTTTGGATGAAAGTGTTGAGTACAAAGCATCAATGCGGGGAATATTTATAACAGCACTGTCAAATGAAATATTTTTTCCAAAGTTGGCTTGAGCGTTTATATTGCCAATGATGCTCTCAAAACCCATGTATGAAACATTAATTGAAGCATTAGATACGTTTACGGATATTGTAAACTTTGTTTCAATTTCATTTGATGTTGCATTTTGTGCATTACTTGTTTCTTGGCCGGTTTGTAAAAGCAATTGTTGTAACAAGGAGCTTGTTGTCTCGTTAATGGAAGCCTTTGGGTTATATATTGCAATGTCTAAATGAGTATTGCCAAATCCCAGAGCAGTTTTGATTACGTTCCAAAGACTGGTTGAGATTTCTATATTATCAATTGTTGCAAGCTCTCCATCTTGCATGAATATTTGAATATTATTTACTTTTACTGATTTCATCAAAGTACTGTCAACAGTTTCAGCTCTAAAGGTCAGCCCAAGGTTTCCCATGTCAAGAAAATTTTGAATTTCTCTTTCCATTTTTGCAAAGCCTGCTTGGACTGCGTTTGAAAAAAGTATCCCGCACAGCAATAATGCGCAAAGGACTATAGAGA
>CAVGEF010000044.1:0-2078 GCA_963628205.1 Bacteroidaceae bacterium | reverse complement strand
CAGTATATACTTTTGAATATATATTACTCATAGGGGTAGAAAAACGTATGACTGTTGTTTCAGAAGATTGTAGATTTGAATGGGATACAGAAAAAGATGCAATCAATATCAAAAAACACGGTTTTTCTTTTTCAGAAATTTTGGAAGTCTACGATGATTCTTACATGCTTGCAATGTATGACATAGAACATTCATCAGTAGAAGAAGATAGATATTTCTGTGTTGGTTGTATTCGCAATATTGTATTGATTGCAACCTGTCATACAGAAAGAAATGGAAGAATTAGGCTTATATCTGCACGAAAAGCAGAAAGAAAATTGGAGAATTTTACAATGAATGGCTCTACAAAAGTATCAGATGAAAAACTAAAAGAGATTGCAAAAGCAAAAGTTGTTTTTGATGATGACATTCCTCAATTCGCAGACGAGCAACTCAAAAACTTTAAGCCGGTAAATCCACAGTTTTTCAACATAATACCAAAGAAAAAGGCTATATACATCAAAATAGATGCCGATGTCTTGGAAGCCTTAAAAAAAGATGGTCCGGGATATCAAACAAGAATTAACGAGATACTAAGAAAAGCAGTTCTGTAGAAATTCATTGTCAGGGTGCTAGACAAGGTTCAAAGATGATTGTAGTATTTGAGCGAATTGGCCGTTAGCCTAATGGTTAGGGCACCGGGTTTTGGCTCCGGTTGTGGTAGTTCGATTCTACCACGGCCAGTTTTTCTTTTGTATCCATGGAACTTTTAGATAGAACACAAGAACTGCGAAATCAAGTTAATGCCCTATCTTTTACTTTTGACGGTTATGTATATAACCCTTTAGATTATGCTTGGAGATCTCACTTCGAATATCTGAAAAAAATAAGCAAAACCCCAAAAGCATTCTTTTTGGGAATGAACCCCGGTCCTTTTGGCATGATGCAAACAGGTGTACCGTTTGGAGAAGTGGGTTTTGTAAAAAACTGGATGAAAATTGAGACTCCAATAGAAAAACCCCAAAAAGAGCATCCGAACAGACCTGTTCTTGGTTTTGATTGTCAACGCTCAGAGATAAGCGGTAAACGCTTTTGGGGTCTTTTTTCTCAAAAATATCCAAATGCAGAAGATTTTTTCAAGACCAATTGTGTTTTCAACTACTGCCCTTTAGGTTTCTTGGATGCGGGCAAAACAGCTAAAAACATCACACCGGATAAACTTAACAAAACAGAACGCCTTGAACTGGAAGCAATATGCGACTCATATCTTTATGATGTACTTGAATTACTTAAGCCACAAGTTCTTATTGGCGTTGGGAAGTACGCACAGGCAAAATTAGAGGCTGTAAACAAAAAACCAAACAGACTTGTTATTTCAATTATTCATCCAAGCCCGGGAAATCCGCAAGCAAACAACGGTTGGGCTGAAAAAACCGTTAAAACTTTACAGGATGCAGGTGTCTGGGAATGTTAAGTATTACAGTAAAAGCTCATGCAAAAGTAAATTGGCACCTCAAAATTGGTCCTAAAAGCCCAAATGGATATCATACGATAGAATCGGTCTTTCAAAAAATCAGCTTACACGATGTCATCAAAGTTACATTAACAAGTCATGGTGAAACAGCGCTCCAACAAGGGCTACAACAAGAAAAAGTGACAGGTCTTGAAAAATATGTTGCAAGCGGGAAATCGACAATTGACAAAGTCATTGAACTTTGGAAGAAAAAAACCGGTTGTACGTATGACATTTTTGTGGATGTTCAAAAAAATATCCCTGCAAAAAGCGGTCTTGGCGGTGGTTCTTCTGATGCAGCAAGTGTACTTTTGGCTCTCAACTCTTTAGATATAAGACTTTCTTTTGACGAACTCTTAGACATTGCTTTAGAAGTTGGTTGTGATGTTCCTTTTTTCTTGCACTCTTGTGCTGCAGCCTGCGTTTTTGGAATGGGAGAAGTTGTGCTTCCAATAAAAGAAAGACATGATTTACAAGGTTTTTTGATTTTGCCAAAAGTTGAAAAAACTTCTACAAAAGATGCTTTTGAAGCACTTGATGAACAAAGAGGCCTTGATAAAGATAGAGCATTTGATAATTGCAAGGC
>CAVGEF010000043.1:0-5922 GCA_963628205.1 Bacteroidaceae bacterium | reverse complement strand
ATATTTTTGAGAAAGAACTTGCCGGTTCATTAAAACTCAGCAGAGTAACAAGTCCTCTTTTTGTTGAGGCAGGCAGTGGTATAAATGATGACCTCAATGGCATAGAAAGACCTGTTTCTTTTCCTGTGAAGAATATGGGCGAGCGCAAGATGGAAATTGTCCAGTCTCTTGCAAAATGGAAGCGTATGGCTCTTTGTGATTTGGGCTTTAAGCCCGGCTATGGCCTTTATACCGATATGAATGCCATAAGGCCCGATGACGATATTGACTGCATTCATTCAATTTACGTTGACCAATGGGACTGGGAAAAGGTTATGCTCCCGGAAGAACGCAATCTTTCTTTTTTGAAAAAAACAGTTTCAACTATTTATGATGTAATCAAAAGAACAGCTTTCAGGTTGTGTGAATTTTATCCTGTTTTATCTGATGATCTTCCTGACGATATTACTTTTGTTCATTCTGAAGATTTAGCTTTGGAATTTCCAAATCTTTCTCCTGACGAGCGAGAGTATGAAGTTGCAAAACGTTATGGTGCTGTATTTGTAATTGGAATAGGCTACGGAAATCCTCCTCACGGCGGGCGTGCACCGGACTATGATGATTGGTCGACTGTTGTAAGTGAGAACTTTGGCTCTTATCATGGCCTTAATGGCGATATTATTGTCTGGGACAGTGTAAGGGGTCGCAATCTTGAACTTTCAAGTATGGGTATTCGTGTTGATAAAGATGCCTTGTTGCGTCAGCTTTCACTGAAAGGCTTGGATGAAAGAAAAGATTTGTACTGGCACTCTAGACTTCTGAATGGAGATTTTCCACAAACAATAGGTGGTGGAATAGGGCAGTCCAGGCTTTGCATGTTCCTTCTTAAAAAAGCACACATTGGAGAAGTTCAGGCATCAGTATGGCCTAAAGAAGTCTATGAAGAAGCAAAATCTCATGGCGCGCATTTGTTCTAATGTTGCATAAGCCATGTTCAAGTGTAAACGTAGTGTGAGTTATAAACAAAGAAAGTGCATTTGAGAATCTCATTTGCACTTTCTCTTTTTCTTTTTGGACTTTTTTCAAATTTGGACTTTTTGCTAAATTTGTACTTTTTGCCAAAGACGAGATTTGAACTCGTACGACCTTAACGGTCAGGGGATTTTAAGTCCCCGGTGTCTACCATTCCACCACTTTGGCGCTGAAGGAATAGTAAAGTTAAAAAAACCTTTAGTCAATTGACTTTGCATTAACTTTTTCAATTGGCATTCAATTTGCATTCAATTGGCATTCAATTGTCTTAAATTTTAGCTTTACTGCTCGTCTACAACGTTGTCTTTATCAATTAACTTGGCATTTGTACGTGAAGGAAGAATTTTTTTCCAGAATGCTTGAGTTCCGGAGTATATTTTTTCAAACTCTTCTTCACTTTCCTTTAGAGCAGACTGCCATGCCGCACCAAAGCCGGGGCTGTTGATAATGAGACGGTCTACAGCTTTTTGATAAATTTGAAGTCTTTGGATTTCTGCTCTGCCCGGTTTTTGAGCAAGAGCTGCATTTGTTACTCTGAGATTTTCATTTGCTTTCTTCAATTCTGCATTCTCATTCTTGAGTTTAGTAACACCTTCAGATTCAATGTCCATTCTGTCTGCTAAAAGGCCTTTAAGTTTTGCAATTTCATTTTTACTTCTTTTTTCAATATCATTTTTAGATATTGACTGCCAAATATATACTATAATTGCTATTACAAGGCCAATTCCAAGTCCAATTAAAAGCTTATCCATAAAAACTCCTTACAAAGAATCTCTGTAAGCTAAAATATAACTATAAGACATGTGCTTTTCAATACAAAATCAAATTACGTACAAAAGCAAACCAAGAACTGCATGAAGACTGTTTTTGCAAAAAATCTCTATAAGCTAAAGCGTTTGATAACAGCATCTACACTGTTTTCAATTGGATTAGGCATGGAAACTCTACCGTCAAAAACAGCCATATCTTTGAATCCAATTCCGGTAAGCAAAATGCACACATCAACATCTTGTCCAAAACGTTCTTTAAGCATTGGAGTGTCTTTTTCAAATGCAGCCCAAGCTGTTGCACTTGCCGGTTCAACAAAGATTCCGCTGTCATGAACAAGTTTCATTTGTGCATCTAAAATTTGCTCTTCTGTAACTTGTGTGCACCATCCATCATAAGATTTGAGGTATTGAACAGCCATTCTGCCACTTGCCGGGATGTCTACTGATATGGAATCGGCACGGGTAGATGCTTCTATTGATTTGAAAAGTCCTGTTTCAAAAGCAAGGCTTATGGCATTTGATTTTTCACTTTGAGCGCAAACGATATGCGGAATTTTATCTGTTAAGCCTGCCATCATCAAATCATAGAAACCTTTGTATACACCACTTATGATACAGCCATCACCTACAGGAACATAAACGACATCAGGTATACGTCTTCCCAGTTGTTCAAAAAGCTCTATTGAGATGCTCTTTTTACCTTCAATTGTCATTGGGTTATAAGCCGTGTTGCGGTTAATTCCTCCAAAATGCTCTGTATATGCGATTGAAAGAAGAAAAGCATCATCATAAGTTCCGTCAACAGGAACAACAGTTGCTCCATATAAAACACTTTGCATGAGCTTGTTAATTGGTGCTGTTTTTGGAACAAAAAGAATTATATCCAAACCATATGCAGCTCCGGCACAGCTCATGGCAGCTCCTGCGTTTCCTGTAGAAGCCAAAGCTATCTTTTTTGTGTTATGTGTAATTGCTTGTGCTGCAATGAGTTGGCTTGCCCTGTCCTTAAAAGAGCCGGAAGGCAGGTATGCGTCCATCTTGCAATAAACATTTTTCATGCCATTTTGGGCATTTAAGCGTGCAGGTCTTACAATTGGTGTAATTCCTACAGGATATACGTCTTTGTTTGGGACGTCGTAAGGGAAGAAGTCAAAGATTGAAACATGTTCTTTTTCTTTTAGTTTTTTAAGCTCGTCATTGTCGTAAATGACTTTGAGGTATCCTCGTGGGAACTCTCCTTCTTTGGATTTTTTTGCACATTCCGGGCATTGGTAAATAACTTCGTCTGTTATAAATTCTTTGCCGCAGTCAATACATACATATTTGAATTTCATCTTCAAACTCCTAAGATTCAAGGTTTCAAAATTCTATTCAGGAGGTTTTGCAGGAAGCTTTCGTATAGCGTCTTTAGAGCAAAAATCTCTCTTTAGATAAAACAAGGGACCACCGCCTGGCGGTAGTCCCTGTTGAAAACAAAAACATTAGTCAGCAAGAACGTCTTTATTGAAGTCCTCAATGAGTTTATCAATTTGCTCAGCCATTGGAGGAATACTTGTCCAGTAGTTTCTATCATACCACTGAGCATTGATTTCTTCGTATGTTTTGCCCTGTTGCTCAACCCATGTGTAATATTTGAGGTTGTGGATGCGAAGTCTGTCATAGTAGCCAAGTTCAAGAGCATCTTGATAGCTTTGATGAAGAAGAGCACCGCTGTGAACTCTTGCAGCTTCCATTTCAGAGAATTTGCCCTGTTGCCGGTCAAGCTCTGCAAGTCTTGTCTTGTACATGACAGAAGAATCGGTACAAATTGTGAAGATGACATCATCTTCATCCATCTCATAGTATTTTGCCATCT
The DNA here is from genome assembly GCA_963628205.1 of Bacteroidaceae bacterium. Taxonomy (GTDB): domain Bacteria; phylum Spirochaetota; class Spirochaetia; order Sphaerochaetales; family Sphaerochaetaceae; genus UBA9732. The sequence continues at coordinate 2,286 of CAVGEF010000043.1, read as the reverse complement.
TAATTGCACTAAGAGTGTTTCCAATTCCGGAAATACCAAAGTATTGAAGCTCTGCAATTTGCTTGTCTGTAAGGCCAACTGTTTCTTTGAGATATTTGATACCTGCAGGCTCGTTAAAGAGTCTGTAAATATCCATACAATCCTGGTCATCAATAGCACAAATCATGTCAGTATTCTTTACATTGTGAATCCATGGTACATGTTTGTCTCCTATACCTTCAATTCTATGGCCACCAAAACCGTTTCTAAGCAGGGTAGGACATTGTTTTGCTTCACCGGCTGCAATAACAATGTGAGGATATTCTTTCTTGAGGTGGTCGCCGGCTGCAAGTGTTCCGCCACTTCCTGTAGATGATGCATAACCGCGTACATTTTCCGGTTTGACTCCAAGGTCTTTGAGAACTTCAAGTATTGCAGCTCCTGTTACTGTATAGTGCCAAAGGTAGTTTTCAAATTGCTCAAACTGGTTGAATATGACAATGTGTTTGCCTCTTTCTGCATCAAGTTCATGACACTTGTCAAAAATTTCTTTTACGTTTGATTCACAACCCGGTGTTGCAATGACTTCTCCGGCAACTGTTTTAAGCCAGTTAAATCGTTCCTGAGACATCTCTGCAGGAAGGATTGCAATTGATTTACAACCAAGAAGAGCACTGTTATAAGCACCGCCACGGCAGTAGTTTCCAGTTGACGGCCAAACTGCCTGCTGATTTTGAGCATCAAAGTTTCCTGTTGCAAGTGCAGGAGCAAGACATGAGTATGTTGCTCCAACTTTATGAGCACCGGTAGGGAAGTACTTACCAACAAGAGCAAAAATTCTTGCTTTTACGCCTGTAAGCTGTTTTGGAACTTCAATGTAGTTTACTTTACCAAATCCACCACCTTGTTCTACAGGTTCATTCTTCCATGTAATTCTGAAAAGGTTGACAGGGTTTACATCCCAAAGTCCTGTCTTTGCAAGTTTTTCCTTTATTGATGCTGGAACAGTTGATGGGTCGACCATCTGCTTGAAAGTTGGAAGGATAATGCCTTTTTCCTTGCAAAGCTTGACGTTCCTTGCTCTCACTTCTTCATTGATATTCAGATTGATGAGCATTTTTTTCCTCCGTTGAAAAGTATCTTTTTAAGGGTTAAGCCCAGGGCTGCTTTCATTCTATAATAACGATTATTGCACAGCTTTCTTTGCATGTAAATATATAATGTGAAAAATTTAGAGAAATGAAATTTTTAACCATGGGAATTGCGGTTTACTTAAAAAAATCCGGCTAAAATTTACTTTTTCAACTATTATCTTCTTGAAAAAATGCCAAAGGACGAAAAGAAACCGTGTTGCACTTTGTTGCAAAATATGTTGACTTTGAGTGAATATGGTTTAGAATTTAACTTAGTTTAATAGACAATAGGAGAGCTTTTCATGGGAGACAAAATGAGACCTGTTCCTTTTGAGGAACTAATGGAGAGGATTTTCTCTGAATACAGAAACCATGGCACTATATTTGGAATTGGCAAGGAAGATTTTTATAAACCTTCTTCAAAACATTCAATTGAGGTTTTTGGACAAAAATGTGCAACTCCACTTGGTCCTGCAGCCGGTCCTCACACTCAGCTTGCTCAAAATATAGTCAGTGCATATCTTGCCGGTGGTAGATTTATGGAACTCAAGACAGTCCAAATTATGGATCATCTTGAGATTGCAAAACCATGCATAGATGCAAGAGATGAAGGCCATAACGTTGAGTGGTCCACTGAATATACATTGGAAAAGGCTTTTGACGAGTATTTGAAGGCTTGGTTTGCCGTTCATGTTCTTCAAGTTGCACTAAGCGGCAGGAATGCTGAACCGGATTTCATTTTCAATATGAGCGTTGGCTATAACCTTGACGGTATCAAACAGCCAAAGATGCAGACATACATAGACAATATGATGGATGCATCAAAGAGTCCTTTGTTTGAGCAATATAAAGCATCTTTGAAGGCAATGCTTGAGGATGATGATCTTGTGTGCGGCTCTGACCTGGAATCCCATTGGAAAGCTCTGAAAGGCATTGAAGACAGAATAAGTCCTGTAATTTGTAAAGGTGTTACAATCTCTACAATGCATGGATGTCCGCCAAAGGAAATTGAATCAATTTGTTCTTATATGCTCACAGAGAAAAAGCTCAATACTTTTGTAAAACTCAATCCAACACTTCTTGGATATGACGAAGTAAGAGCAATTCTCGATGATATTGGTTTTAATCATGTTACTCTCAAAAGAGAAAGTTTCGAGCATGATCTTCAATATGA
>CAVGEF010000042.1:0-6878 GCA_963628205.1 Bacteroidaceae bacterium | reverse complement strand
CACTTGCGGTGCTGTAGTCTCAGATGTAGAGGCTGTCTCATTCTTTTCAGATTGAGCCTTTACTACAACAACGGGCTTCTTTTTAATCACAAAGATTTTCTTCTTTTCCTGCATTGAGGCATCTGCTGTTGGGCCCTGAGTGGGTGTTCCTGTAATTTTGGGCTGCTTAATCAATGTTGCCTTTGGTTTGTTTTCTTCTGACATCAATGAATATTACTCCTCGTCTTCTTCAACTTCCTCGAAGCTTATCCCTACATGGCAGTTAGGACATTCAGTCATGCCAACTTTGAGAGGATAGCCACATTTTGGGCAGGCAAAGCCTTCTGCTTCTTCACTTTCAACTTCATCTTCAACATTTTCACTTATGACGTTGTTGATGTTTTCAATATCTTCAGCAGTAAGATTTTTCATTTCTGCAAAATCTTCATCTGTAAGATTAATGAACTCTTCAACTGTATAAATATCATAGAAATTAAGCTTTGCAATAAGAGATGCATCAAGAGGAAGATCTGTAAGAGCCATTTCTTCCTCTTCTTCTGCGTCAGCCGGCATTTGATAACTTGCCTCCGGTACATCAAACATAGCATCAGCTACGGCTCTGGCCTCTCTTGATACATCCATTTCTGCAAATTGCTCTTGTGTCTTGACATTGACAATCCAGTCACAAAGACGGTTAACAAGCCTTACGTTAAGGCCCTGTTTTCCAATTGCAAGCGAAAGCTGAGATTCATCAACAATTGCAACAGCTTCTTTCTTTGCTTGGTCAATAACATAGACTTTGAGAACTTTTGCAGGAGAAAGAGCATTTGCAATGTACTCAAGCGGATTTGGATCCCATCTTATAACATCAATTCTTTCGTCATCCAGCTCTTTCATAATAGCCTGAATTCTGTTTCCTTTAAGACCTACACAAGTTCCAACGGCATCTGCATCAACTTTCTTAGGATAAACAGCAACTTTTGTTCTGTATCCGGCCTCTCTTACAATTTTCATTATTTCAACGCTTGGATCTTTTGATACCAGTTCCGGAACATAAATTTCAAAGAGTTTTCTGACAAATTCTTCATGAACACGGCTTAGAATAACTCTAATATTTTTGTCAGATTTTTCATCAGGGCGCACACTTTCCACGTAACATCTAATCTTGTCGCCTTTTGTATAGAATTCCTTTGGGCTTTGATTTTTCTTTGGTAAATAACCTTGTGTTTTACCAAGATCCACCAAAAGATCCCCGTCTCGTTCGCCCTGAACATAACCGTTGATAATTTCACCTATTTTGCTCTTGAATTCCTGTAAAAGCTCGTCTTTTTGAATTTCTCTAATAGCAGACTGAGCTCTTTGTTTTCCTGTTTGAACACTTATTCTATCAAAACTTTTTGGGTCAATTGGGATAAGAAGTTCATCACCTGCTTCTGCCTCAGCATTCAGCTCAAGAGCATTCTGCAACGGTATTTGGGTAACTTCATCATCAAAATCATCTTCATTTACAACAACTTTACGGGCAAAAAGCTCAACAGATGAAAGGTCTTCTGCAAATGTAACTACAGCATTTTCATCTGTTCCATACTTTCTTCTATACGTTGCAAGCAAAGTCTGCTTTATCGTATCTAAAACCAATTCTTGAGAAATACCCTTATCCTCAACCATCATTCTGATAGCTTCACTTAACTCGGACATTTTTCATATCCTCCCATCTGTAATCCAATTTTGCCTTTTGGATATCATTAAATTCAATTTTTTTCTCTTCACCCTTTTCTTTTGAAACTTCAATCTCATAATTCAAAAGAGTGACGCAAGTGCCTTCAACTTCGCCTATTACACCACTTATCCAAGATGATGCACAAAGGCTGTAAACTCTGCAACTTTTACCCTTGAAAACCAGGAATTCATATACATCCCTAAAGTTTCTTTGCAGACCGGGAGTGGAAACTTCCACATAAAGGTCATCGCGACCATATTTTACCTGAAGCCTTGGCAGTATAGTGTTGTGAACTTTTGCACAATCATCTATTCCGGTTTCTTCTTTAGGATTCATTATGGTAACTGAAATTTGAACTGTTTTGCCCTGCATTGTTTTTTTTACATCACAAAGCACCATTTCAAGGTTTTCCACGATACCTTTAAGATCCTCAAACAGAGGGTCTCTTGTAATCTCATTATTCAACATAAAGCCATAAAAAAGGGACCGAAACTTTCGATCCCTCAAAAATCCTTATTAAAAATCCATTTGCAATATAACGTAACGCAAGCAAATGTGTCAAGGCATGGCAAAAAGCATGGCAAAAAAGCATCATGAAAAGGCATGACAAAAGGCCAAAGCTTACCTAACACAGGATTTACCAGAAGGATTTATCAGGCACAGAACTTACCTTACACTTTTATTGGTTTTTATTCTGTGATACAGTACAAAACATGGAAAGACAAGATAAAGATTTGGCATTAATGCTCCAATATGAAAACATTGCATGGTATGAAGACGGAGAAGTCCGCATTTTAGACCGCAGAATATATCCTGCAAAAACAGAATTTGTTGTATGCAGAACACATGAAGAAGTTACAAAAGCTATATCTGACATGGTTACTCAGTCAGCAGGACCCTTCACAGCTGCTCCAATGGGCATGGCTCTTGCAGCTTGGCAGTGCAAAGATATGCCGGCACGGGAACAAATGGAATATCTTAAAAAAGCTGCCTATACAATATCTCACGCACGACCTACAACCGTAGATAGAATGAGAATCGTAACAGAAGCATGCCTTCCGGCTGCAGAAAAAGCACTTGTTGAAGGCAAACGTGTGGACAATGCCATTAGAGATTTTACTGTTGAAGCTAATAACATACGTTATGCAAAAGTTGGAAAATGCGCAAAGTATCTTGTTGACATGTTTCCTGACAACGGAACAATCATGACTCAATGTTTTGCAGAAACAATACTTGGCATGATGCTCAAAGAATGTCAGAAAAGAAATAAAACCATAAGATTGTTCTGCCCTGAAACCAGACCTTATTTCCAAGGTGCACGACTTACAGCAACAGTATGCCATGATATGGGATTTGACGTTACAGTCATAACTGACAACATGCCAGCATTTGTGATGCAAAAAGAAAAAGTCGACGTCTTCACTTGCGCAGCCGATGCAATATGCCAAGACGGATACGTATTTAACAAAGTAGGAACAAGCCAAATAGCAATATGTGCCAACTATTTTGGGATACCAACATTCGTCTCAGGAGCACCTGACAAAAGCCATTTAACGCATGATTTAGTGACAATAGAGATGAGAGACCCAAATTTTTCATTACAAGCTATGGGTGTACGCACAGCAACAGAAGGAGTCAAAGGTTATTACCCGGCATTTGACATGACACCACCTCATTTGATTTCCGGAATAGCAACAGACAAAGGAATATTTTCTCCATTTGACTTAAAACGCTATTTTGACGGTGAAGATGACAGCAACACGCTAACTGTTTAGTTCCAGGCATATTACTCACTGGGGTGCAAGTCAAAATTAAGCCTTGTAATCGTACAACCACACAGCTGCTTTAACATTCTCAAAACCGCGCGAATGCAACACTTGCACAGCTTTTTGGATTGTACTTGACGTCGTACAAACATCGTCTACAACAATTAACGGCACATTGAAATCTTCAATTTTATTGGCATTAAGACGTTCTTCCAAGTCCGATACTATTGAAAATTGAAACTCTTTTTTATTTTCCAGTCTGTGCTGTCTATCCAAAAGCTTTTGTTGAGAAAAAGAAGTTTGAGTATTTTCAAGAATATTGAGCATTGGCCTATCAAGATATTTGCAAACTTCAACCATTTGATCCCAGCCCCTATTTTTAAGAGTTTTTTTACTGCATGGAATTGGAACAACGTATGCTTTTTTCATCGAATCCAAAACATCAAGTGCTTTTTGCAAATAAAGCGCAACAATCTTGGAAACTTTTTTATCACCAAGAAACTTGAATCTATGTAAGAGCGAATAAGAAAGATTTGAATTATAATCTGCAATACAATATAATGGAAAAACCTCTTTTGAAATCTCTTTGCCCTGTAAGCTTTCATCTTGATTGTTACAATGATTGCCATGACATCTGGGACAAATATAGTCTTGTGATATCAAAGGCATAAAACAATGAGGACACAAGGACATATAAGAGTCAAAACACTCGGCATCAAGTTCAGTTTTGCATTTTTTGCAAATTAAAGAATTACTTGGAGCAGAACAAATAAGGCATTCTGTTTGAAGTAATTGTCGTGTTAAATCCCCTATCCTTTTTGAAAACAATCAAATCTCCTTTGTTTTGCTGTTGTTATATCAGGTGTTTTCTTCAACAGAGTTTTCCATATCAACGGCTTTTTCTTTAAGTTTTGATAACATAATTAACGATTGCATAGGCGTGATTTGGTCTAAATCAATGTTTTCAAGTTCATTGATAATTTCATGTATTTTTGAATTTGAAACAGAATTGTCCATAGAAGAAAGCAAAACGTCATTAGATGACTCATCACTTGTAAATAAACTTGCCTGCTGCCCCATGGAATAATCAGCAAAATGCCTGTTTTGAAAATTTTTGGCATCTTTTACAACACTATTGGGAATACCGGCCATTTTTGCTACATAAATACCATAACTTGAGTTTGCAACTCCATCTTTCACTTTTCTTAAAAAAACAACATTGCCGTTTTCTTCTTTGACATCCAAAGTTAAAAGACGAATACCGGTTGTATCCATCATCGTAAGTTCATGATAATGAGTTGCAAAAAGTGTTTTTGGGCTTTTTTTCATCAAATCTTTCATAACAGCATATGCAATTGACATACCGTCTTGAGTACTTGTGCCACGTCCAATCTCATCCACAATTACAAAAGATTTAGGTGTACAGGACCGTAGAATAAAAGCCGTTTCCTGCATTTCAAGAAGAAAAGTAGACTCTCCTCTTGCAAGATTATCCATAGCACCTACTCTGCAAAATATTTTATCAACAAGTCCAATTTTGGCATACGAAGCCGGAACATAACTTCCAATATGTGAAAGGAGTATTATCAATGCATTTTGCCTGAGAAAAGTTGATTTTCCAGCCATATTTGGACCTGTAATCAAAGCAAATCTACAAGACATATCCAAATCATTTGCAACAAATTTTCCGGGTCCAAGTTGCTTTTCTACAACAGGATGTCTGCCGTCTTTTATTTCAAGAACATCATCCAATGTCATTTGAGGCAGTACAAAAGAAGAATCTGCGGCAAGAGTTGCAAGACTTTGAAATACATCAATTGTATTCATAAAATGTCCAATGGCATTAAGGGGTGCATTTAAGCTTAAAACTTGAGAAAGCAAGTCATTAAACAGTTCTTTTTCTCTTTCTTCTGCTGTCGCACTGGCACTTAGGATTTCTTTTTCGTACTTTATAAGCTCATCAGTTGTAAAACGCTCCCCGTTTACGAGTGTTTGCTTTCTGTAAAAATAAGAAGGAACTTTATTTACCTGTCCTTTGGGTACTTCCAAAAAATATCCAATGATACGATTATATCCAAGCTTGATTATTGTGAGCTCAGTTTCTTCTTTGACTTTTTCAAGATAGTTTTTAAGAACAACATCTCCATGGTCTTTCAATGCCCGTTTTTCATCCAAAACAGCATCATAGCCCTGTAAAATTACCTGACCCTCTGTAAACTGTCCAAGACATTGCTCATTTATGGCTTCATGAATGACTTTCATTAAAGTTGCACAACAAGATAAAGTTTCACTTGTAAGATTTTTCTCGAACAAACCTGAGTATCTGTCATAATTTTGTGAAACAAGGTCAAAAAAAGAGCTTATTGACTGTTTTATGGCAACAAGATCATGTGGAACAGCTCTCTTTAGAAGAACCCTCGTTGTGAGCCTGTTTAAGTCCATTGAAGAAGATACAGCTGTACGAACTCTTGAAAGTTCGTCTGCATTCTCAAATAGAAAAGTTACCCATTTTTGACGATCTTCAATCTCTTTCAGATTTCTTAAAGGAAAAGAAATCCAGTTTTTCAAGAGTCTGCTGCCACCGCTTGTTTTGGTTCTGTTGATTGTATCAAACAGGCAATATCTTGATGAGCCGTCAAAAAGATTTGCAAAAAGCTCAAGATTACGTCTTGAAGACTCATCCATAAAAACATATGAAGTCTCAGAATCGACTTTATAATTTGTCAAATGTCCTACTGAGCTCTTAGAAGTCTCTTTGATATAACGAAGTAAAGCACCGGCAGGGCCAATTAATTTGTCATTTGAAGATAAACCATAGGAAGCAAGAGAATTTACACCTGCTTGTTCACACAACAGCTTAAAACAGTTTTTTATTGCAAAATACCACGACGGGAGTTTTGTCACCATTGCATGAAAATCATCTATTGCAGACTTGAACTCTACATCAAGAAAATATTCATCTTCACAAACAAGAATTTCTCTTGGCGATATTTGCTCTAAAACAGACCTGATGTTTTGAATACGGTTATCTTTTTCAATGTTTCTCAAATGAAAATCGCCGGTTGAAACATCACAAAAAGCACAAGAATGCTGGAAAATACAGGCAATATAGTTAAAGCTCCTGTCGTCTAACAAATCTTCATCAACGACAGTAGCCGGAGTAACAATCCTGACAACTTCTCTTTTTGCAAGAGTTTTTGAACTGGTAGAAAGCTCCGTTTGCTCACAAATGGCAATCTTTTTTCCTGCATCCAACAGCCTTTTAATATAGTTTTTTGCAGCATGGTAAGGAATCCCGCACATTGGAGACGTGGCCCTATGAGTAAGCGTTAAATTTAACAATGCCGATATCTCAATGGCATCATCATCAAACATCTCATAGAAATCGCCTAAACGAAAGAACAGTACCATAT
>CAVGEF010000041.1:704-2155 GCA_963628205.1 Bacteroidaceae bacterium | reverse complement strand
GTGCAAGATTGTACGAGGTTCAAAAGTTCTTAAAGACAGTGAGTCTATATTCAAAGCAATTTTAATGGATATGTTCGACGACCAATATCATGTTTGATGGAGACTTTTGCAGAACTGTTTTCATGCCTTTTGATTTTGTATTTCTTTGTCTTTGCATCTAAAAGCATATTTTACAAAAACCTCTTAATTACATATAATTTGAGATATGAGTGAGTTTGTTCAAAAGTTGTCCGGTTCTCTTTTTGGGGATGTTGAGCAGGATTTGCTTGATGACGAGAATGACAAAAGATTTATTATTCAACGTGTGCTGGAACGTGGTTTACGTAAAGATTGGCTGCTCATTAATGAAAGATACACCTTAGAAGGTATTGTTGAAGAGGCTTTACAAATGCGCTCTCTTGAGCCAAAAGCTCTTTCTTATATTTCCTGTATGGGCGATGTCCCAAAGGAAAAATTCAAATGTTACAAAAGCAAGCAGTAGACAATAAGACTTTCTCTCTTTTACAAAAGTTGCAATCAATTCCGGAACTTAAAGAAATGCGCCTTGTTGGAGGAACTGCACTTGCTCTGCAAATAGGGCACAGAATTTCAGTAGATTTAGATTTTTTTGGGACTTTTAATTCTTCAATAGTGAAGGCTAAGCTGTTCAAAAACCTCTTTCAAGTCGTTGAAATGGACTGTGCAATAAGCATCTAAATTTGTGCTTTGGTTGTTTACTATAACAAGATCTGCACCGCTACGCTTTGCAATAACAGGGAAAGAAGCTGCAGGCTGGACTACTAAAGAAGAACCTAGGATTACACATAAATCGGTCTTGGAAAAGTCGCTCCATGCGCTGTCCAGTACATGCTCATTAAGACTTTCTTCGTAAAAAATGATGTCCGGTTTTATAACACCACCGCATTTTGTGCAAATGGGGACTTTGTCTGTGCGTACAATTGGGGCAATATCTTCGTATGAGTAGCTGGCGTGGCAACGCGTGCAGTGATGAACAAGAGGGCTTCCATGTACTTCATAGACATTTTTGGAACCGGCACGTTGGTGGAGCATGTCTATATTTTGAGTGTAAAGTGCTTTTAAGTAACCTTTTTGCTCAAGAGAGGCCAAGCATGTATGAACAATATTGGGCTGGTAATCTTCTAAATGGTACCAGACATCTTTTGCCCATTTGTAGAAGATTTCAGGATTTTTTCTAAAAAAACTCAGAGAGATGATTTCCTCTACATCCATGCCATGCCAGGGGTCTGTGTATACTCCATGAGGGCCTCTGAAGTCCGGAATATTACTTAATGTAGAAACTCCGGCACCTGTGAAGACTGTCATGTAGTGGCTCTTTTCAATTAATTCAATGAATTTTTCAAGATTTGTCATAGCTTTCTAATCCAATTTCAGAAGTTTTTGCAAAAACCTTCAAGGACATCAAAAAGAAAATAATTTATCAAGTGCGTCTT
>CAVGEF010000041.1:0-694 GCA_963628205.1 Bacteroidaceae bacterium | reverse complement strand
TGCTTTTTCTTCTTTGTTGTTTTTTAACTGTACTGTTTCATTTAGCCTGAAATATGAGCAAAAGTTTGCTTTTTCTTTGTCCCATACCGGTTCATCAATATCTTCTTTACACCCATAGTGAGAAGAAGGACTGTAAAATGTGCAACACTCACAGCAGTGCAGTGCATGTCCGCAGGAATGGCATTCTGTACTTCTGTAAATTTCCTGAGAAATTGGCTTTGAACAAAATGGACAATTTGGCATGAATTTTCCTTTCAAAAGAGGCATACAGAGTTATTTGCCTGAAAGCTTTAGCTTTTCTCCGTATTGAGATATTTCATTTTTTTCATATTTGTCGTGCAAAGTGAAAAGTTTTCTCCCGTCGTCGTCAAATCTGGGAATTACGTGCACATGAATATGTGGAACTTCCTGCCCGCTTGCCGGGTCATTGTTAATCATGATATTAGAACCCTGACATCCAAGTGCTTCTCTTTGACGTGCGTCAACAAGTTTTGCTACGTGCATCATGTGAGACAAGACTTCGTCAGGACAATTTGCCATGTCAGGATATGGCTTGTTGCTTATGACAAGGGCATGGCCCTTTACAACCGGGTTAATGTCTAAAATTACAAAGCAAATATCGTCTTTGTAAAGTGTTACACTGGGGAGTTCTCCCTTGAAAATTTTTGTAAATACTGTTTCCATATCCATAGGA
>CAVGEF010000040.1:2336-5722 GCA_963628205.1 Bacteroidaceae bacterium | reverse complement strand
GGGCAAATGTTCCAGGTCACAACTTTGGATATGAAAAATCCTCCTCTTTTGGAAGATGGAAGCGTAGACTATTCAAAAGACTTCTTTGGCAAGCATACAAGCCTTACCGTAAGTGGTCAGCTTGAGGGCGAAACTTATGCAACAGCATTAAGAAACATTTACACATTTGGCCCAACCTTCAGGGCAGAAAACTCAAATACAAAAAGGCACTTGGCTGAGTTCTGGATGGTAGAGCCTGAGATGTCTTTTTGCACTCTCGAAGGCGATATGGAAATTGCAGAGAGTTTTCTTAAGTATGTTTTCAAATATGTTCTTGAAGAATGCGAAGAAGATATGGATTTCTTCTCAAAATTCATAGAGCCGGGTGTGAAAGATACAATTGTTCACGTAGCAGAGACTCCTTTTGCCCACATGACATATACACAGGCCATTAAAGAGCTTGAGAAACACGGCGACAAATTTGAATTCAAGCCTTTTTGGGGATGCGACTTACAGACCGAGCATGAAAGATTTCTCACAGAGGAAGTGTGCCAACGCCCTGTGATTGTTACCGATTATCCAAAAGAGATTAAGAGCTTCTATATGAAACTCAATGATGACGGAAAGACAGTACGCGCAATGGACGTGCTGGCCCCAAGACTTGGTGAAATAATTGGCGGCAGTGAAAGAGAGTACAGGTATGATGTACTGAAAACCAGAATGGCAGAACTGGGACTTAGAGAGGAAGATTATTGGTGGTACTTGGATTTGAGAAAGTATGGAACTGTTCCTCACTCCGGTTTTGGTCTTGGATTTGAGAGAGCTGTTCAATATGTAACCGGAATGCAGAACATTAGGGACGTAATTCCATATCCAAGGGCAGCCAAACAAGCCGATTTCTAACTGTTTTTATCAGGACTGACGCAAAGCTATTTGCATCAGTCCTTTTCTTGTATACCTATACATACACACATCAAATACAATAATAAAATTGAGCTTAATCTTTTAGGAGAATAACATGGGCAAAATAGGGTTTGACAATGACAAATATTTGAGAGAACAAAATAAGTACATACTTGAACGAATGAAACAGGTAGACGGCAAACTCTATTTGGAATGCGGTGGAAAACTGCTTTTTGATTACCATGCAGCCCGGGTGCTCCCCGGCTTTGATATAAATGACAAGATGAAGGTATTTCATTCCTTCAAAGACAAACTTGATGTAATAATTTGCATACATGCCGGCGATATAGAACATCGAAAGATGAGATCTGATTTTGGAATTTCTTACGATACTGACGTTTTCAAGATGATTGACGATTTTGCAACTTGGGGAATAAAAGCCAACAAAGTTGTAATTACCCGCTACAAAGGGGAAGTTTCTGTTTCCAAATTTGCCGACATGCTCCAGCGTCGGGGTGTACTTGTTTATTTTCACAAAGAAATAATGGGGTATCCTGAGAACGTGGACATGGTTGTAAGTGACGAAGGTTATGGAGCAAACCCATACATTCCAACATCAAAACCAGTAGTAATCGTAACAGCCCCGGGCCCGGGTAGCGGAAAGCTTGCAACCTGCCTTTCTCAAATGTACCACGATTTCAAAAACGGACGAAAAAGCGGGTATGCCAAGTTTGAATCTTTCCCAATTTGGAACCTGCCAATTGACCACCCTGTAAACGTTGCATATGAAGCTGCCACAGCCGATATTGGCGATTATAACCAAATTGACCATTTTTACGTTTCATCCACAGGGTCCATTGCCGTCAATTACAACCGCGACATGGAAGCATTCCCGCTTCTCAAAAGGCTTCTTAACAAAATAACCGGTGGCACCTTGGACTACAACTCTCCAACCGACATGGGTGTAAACCGTCTTGGGTTTGGAATTTGTGACGATGAAGTCGTGCGCCAAGCAGCACAACAAGAAATTATACGACGGTACTATAGGGCTGCATGCGAATATGCTCAGGGCATTGGTACAAAAGAGACCGTAAACCGATGTTTCTCTATAATGGAAAGAACAGGTCTCTCTTGTACTGACCGTTACACAGTTCCCGTTGCCATTGCTGCCCTCAAAGATGCAATCTCCCGTGGCAAAGGAAAAGACGGTATCACCTGTGCTGCCTCCATCCAACTCAATGACGGGCGCTTTGTTACCGGTCACAACTCCTCTGTCATGCATGCTTCCAGTGCCCTTGTCCTCAACTCTCTCAAAGTTCTTGCCAACATAGATAAAAGTGTAGAACTAATCCCGCATCAAATCATAGACTCTGTAACAACCATGAAACGTGATGTCCTCCGTGGCCGTGGCATAAGTCTAAACCTTGATGAAACTCTCATTTGTCTTGCTATGAGTGCTGCCATAAATGAAGATGCAAAACTCGCTCTTGATAAACTTCCTCTCCTTTGCGGTTGCGAATCCCACATGAGCCACATTCCATCTGCAGGCGACTCGTCAGGGCTAAGAAAACTTGGGATTAATGTTACAAGTGAGCCGGAGTTTCCCTCCACCTCCATGCGCAACTTCTAAATTCTTGGTCTTTGCAGTGATAACTGCGTCTGTGCGAACAACGCCGTACAAAAGCGTACTGTCCCTACGGTAATTTTTTAGATGCGAAGATAGTATGTTGTTAACTAATTCCGCCGAATTGTTTTTATTTTCCATGCAATAATCATATGTCTAGAACATTATAAAAATAGGGCTGCTACGAAAATATTTGACGTAACAGCCCATGTAAAGGTCAATAAATATAAGAACTATTTTTTTGCAATGTACTTGCGAATATCAAGTGCAACGGCAACAACAATTACAAGGCCTTGTGCAATGTAATTGTAATATGGGTTGACACCAAGGAATTGGAGAATAATCTTCAAGACTTCAAAAACAAGAACACCAACAAGGATTCCGGGAATTGTTCCAATACCACCGGTTGTTGAAACACCTCCAATTGTACATCCGGCTATGGCTTCAAGCTCGTATCCGGAGCCCATTGACGCTGAAGAGCCTCCTGATTTTGCAGCAAGCAGGTAACCTGCAAAAGCGTACATGAAACCGGCAATAGTATAAATCTTGATTATTTGACGACCTGTGTTTACGCCTGAAACCTCAGCTGCAATTTCGTTACCGCCAAGCGCATACATATATTTGCCATGAGTGGTTTTATTGTACACAAACCAGAAAAGTACACCAAAGAACACAGCAATAAAGAGCAAGTAAGGGATATAGAAGCCGTTTGTGTTACCAAGTCTTCCTGTTATGAGTTTAATGTAACTGTTTTGGAAACCTCCAATTGGCTTCACAAAGCTCATTTTGCAAAAACCTCTAGAATCTTTCTATTTCAAAACTTGACGAATAATAAAAAGCTGAAGTCGTTTAGGGAAAATATTTAAAAGAAGCAAGAAAG
>CAVGEF010000040.1:0-2326 GCA_963628205.1 Bacteroidaceae bacterium | reverse complement strand
GTAGCAATAAAAGGAGGTACTTTGAGTTTTGAAATTATAAGACCGTTCACAAGTCCAAAGAACATTCCAAAGGCAAGAACAATGAGAAGAACAACAAACATGTTCATTTCCGGAATGTTTTTATAAAGACGGTTTGCATAGTCTCCTCTTTGGATAAGAACACCGGCAAGGCAGGCGGCAAAACCTACTTGTCTTCCTGCAGAAAGGTCTGTTCCTTTTGTTATGAGACAGCCGGAAACCCCAATAGCAATAAGAAAACGAATAGATGTATTGCTGACAAGGTTTCCAATGTTTCCCCAAGAAAAGAAGTTGGGAACAGAAAATCCAACGATAAGAGATGCAATCACAAGAAGAACAACAATTGGATTGGATTTTGCTGCTCCAATGAATTTGCCGATTACATTTTTAATTTCAACTTTATTTTCAACTAAATTATTTTTTGTCTCCATAGGTAAATACTCCCAAGAACTTAACTAATTATCCAACTTAACATTGTTGAACTGAGTTGCAAATGTCATGATATTTTCTTGCGTAGCATCTTTGCCGTCAACAAAACCCGTTACACGCCCGTCGCACATAACCATGATTCTGTCTGACATTCCAATGAGTTCTCCCATTTCACTTGAAATCATGATTATGCTTTTGCCTTGCTTTGCAAGGTCTGCAATGATGCAGTAGATTTCGTACTTGGCTCCAACATCTATACCTCGTGTTGGCTCATCCAAGATAAGAACATCGGGATCATTTGCAAGCCAACGGCCAACAAGTACTTTTTGTTGATTTCCTCCGGAAAGGCTCTTTATGAGGGTCTTGCTTGAAGGAGTTTTAATGTTCATTTTGTGAACATTGTCATCAACCAAGTCTTCAATCTTGTTCAGATTAAGCGTAATGCCGTTTCTCAAGTAGGTATATTGCTTAAGAGCTGCAATAGAAATGTTATCTGAAACAGGAAGAACTCCCATAATGCCGGTTTTTCGCCTGTCTTCAGTCAACATTGCAATGCCTTGGTCTATTGCATCTTTAGGCCTGTGTATTGACAGTTCTTTGCCCTTGTAGAAGATTTGACCTTTTATATGACTTCTTACGCCAAAAAGGCCTTCCATAAGTTCTGTTCTTTGTGCTCCAACAAGGCCTCCAACCCCAAGGATTTCTCCCTTACGCAGAGTAAAAGAAACATTTCTGAAACTTTTTGGGTTAATGGAAGTAAAGTCTTTGACCTCAAAAACAATATCTCCGGGTACGTTTTCACGTTTTGGATATAGGTTAGAAAGCTCACGACCAACCATTTTTGTTATAATCATGTCAGTTGTAAGCTCACTTGCAAGCCAAGTTCCAATATATTTGCCATCACGCATGATGGTAACTTCATCGCTTATGCGTAAAATTTCATCCATCTTGTGTGAAATATAGACAATTGCAACACCTTCTGCTCTCAAGTCTTCAACAATTCTAAAAAGGGCATCGACCTCATTTTGAGTTAAAGACGATGTTGGCTCATCAAGAATTAAAACTCTACAGTTAGCAGAAACAGCTTTTGCAATCTCTACTGACTGCATTTGAGAAACGCTTAAGTTCCCGACTTTTTCCTTTGGGTCAAAATCCATACGGACTTTTTTAAGAAGAGAAGCTGTATCGTCATACATCTTCTTATGGTCAACAATTGGAATAAAACCTAAAAGCTTTTTCAATGGATATCTTCCAAGAAAAATATTTTCTCCTATGGTCCTGGCCGGTATTGGCTGGAGCTCTTGATGAACCATGGCAATGCCTTTCTTTAGAGCATCCATAGGGTCTTTGATTTCAGTTTTTTTCCCGTCAAGCAGAATTTCACCCTCATCCATTTTGTATATTCCAAACATACATTTCATAAGGGTTGATTTACCGGCTCCGTTTTCACCCATTAGGGCATGAACCTTTCCGGGGCGGAGCCTTAATTGTGCATGATCAAGAGCCTTTACACCTGGGAAAGACTTACAAATATCACGCATCTCCAGGAGGAATTCTGACATTTCCTAAACCTCCTCAAACTTTTTCACTAATACTCATTAGATGTTCTTGCAAAATAGCCTTTATTCACAAAGCTTGTTCAAAGATTAAAAAAATTCCCCAATTTTATTTTGCAAAAACCTCTTTGAAAGTACTTCAAAGACTTAATAAAGATTTTAATAAAGCGGGCAAGACTTTAATCCTGCCCGCTTTCGTTGCTTCGTCAATAATTAATCAACGAGAGGCGAACTTGAAGTTTCCTCTGTTTATCTAATCATTACGTATGGTACCCAGTAGTAGTTGTCAATCTTTTCACCGTTGAGGAGCATGACTGTAACAT
>CAVGEF010000039.1:0-3794 GCA_963628205.1 Bacteroidaceae bacterium | reverse complement strand
TACGGCCTCCAGGTTATGAGCCTGGCGAGCTGCCAACTGCTCCACCCTGCGTCGAACGCCCCTCTAAGTTACGATTTTTATTAAAAAGTGTCAATGCAAAAAAAGAGCTAAAAAAGAGCTGTAACACTCTGTTGGCTAAAGCTGACTTTTGTTACAGCCCAAAATCAACTGAATTTATAAAGTAAACTACGTAGTACTTACGCTCTTTCTTCTTTTATTGATAACAACAATAAGGACTATTGTTACTATGCCAAGCAAAAGGCCCAGGATATCGGTCCAAATATATCCTTGTATGAACATTAGCACTGATGCTGCAAATAAAAGAAGTCTGACAGGTATGCTAATCTTGCCACATAGCCACCCGGTAATGGAAACACTGAGAATAAAAACAGCAAATAATGCCAATGCTGTTATATAAATAGTATCCAAGGCAGGGGTGTCTACAATCAAGAGTGCCGGGTTGTATGCATAGACATAAGGAATGATGAAGCCTGAAAGACCAAGAAGGAATGCTTTAATTCCTGTCTTTCCCGGTTTACCTCCTGCAAGACCGGCTCCGGCGTATGCTGCCATTGCAACAGGTGGTGTAATAAATGAAATAATTGCAAAATAGAATACAAACATATTTGCAGCCAGTTCAGATATTCCGGCATTGACAAGTGGTGCAACACCTATGGTTGCAGCAATGATATAGGCGGCTGTAGAAGGAAGTCCCATTCCCATAACAATACAGGCTATCATGATGAGGAAAAGCATCATAAATGTATTTCCACCGGAAAGACGGAAAACAATACTTGTGAACTTAACACCTATTCCTGTCATAGAGACAATACCAATAACAATGCCTGCACATGCACATGCTATTGTTACGGAAATAGTTGTTTTCATACTCTTGACACATGTTTGATACAGCTCTTTCCATGGGAAGCGCTTCTCTTTCTTGTAAGTCTTAACAATACCTACTGCAAGTAGCGATATTATTGCATAAACAGCAGAGTAGTTTGCCGAAAACTGCAAAGCCAAAAGGCAAATCAATAAGACAAGAATTGGTATGACGTAGAACCATCCGGCCTTTAGAACCTCTTTGACTTTTGGAAGGTTCTTGGGATCTTCACCTTTTAGGCCAAGGCGATCGGCCTCAAGATAAACAGAAATTCCCAATGCAATGTAATACAAAAGACCAGGAATAATGGCTGCTATAACAATTGTTGAATATGGAATACCTGTTAAGTCTGCCATAATGAATGCAGCAGCACCCATGACAGGAGGTAGGATTTGTCCACCGGTTGAAGCAACAGCTTCTACTGCTCCGGCATATTCTTTGTCATATCCAACTTTTTTCATCAAAGGAATAGTAAAAGTTCCTGTTGTTACAACGTTTGCTACAGCTGAACCATTAATGGAGCCCATTAGAGCAGAAGAAACAACAGATGCCTCTGCCGGTCCGCCTTTCATTCTTCCTGTTAATGCATAAGAAATATCAATAAAGAATTGACCTGCTCCAAAAGCATCAAGCATTTCACCAAGAATAATGTAAAGACAAACAAATGTTACACTGGCACCAATACAAGTTCCAAAGATACCCTCTGTTGTCCATGCCAAGTACTCTGTTATGTAACTTATACTGTATCCTTTATGCTTGATCATGCTGGGCATGACGCGTCCAAAGATAGCATAAAGTATGAAGATAATTGCAAGAATAGTTAGGGCAAGCCCTACTTTTCTTCTTGTTATCTCCATGACTACCACTATAAGGAAAACACCAATTACTATTTCAAACAATGACGGTCCATTAATTGCTCTCTCTACCATTATGGAAGATGAAAGATTAACAACATAGTAAACAGAAATAGCAAGAACAAGAGCTGAAAACAATAAATTTATACTTGCACTGACTTTCTTCCCTTTTTCTACAGAATTTCTCAACTCATAAAGGAAAAACAGAAGAATGAAGAAAAAAGTATGGAAAGCTCTCTGCTGAGCCACGCTTACAGAAGATTTGTAAGCAAAAAAGAAATGCGCAATAGAACCAATAACGGATATAACGCCAATGATTATATCAAGCACTTTCAAATTGTCTGATACCTCTTTTTTATTAATTTCACCCATATATCATAGCTCCAAAAACACTTATGCAGGCAAAGCTTTTGCAAGCTCTGACCGCGTTGTGCCTATCTTAGATTTTCAGGAATAGTCAAACCTATTTCTTCAAAATACTTTAATGCGCCTTTGTGAAGAGGAATATCAATCTCTTCAAGGGCTGTTTCGAGTACGACATCGGACTTAACAGCCTTAGCAGAATTTTCCCATTCGCTTCTGTTTTCCCAAATTGTTTTTGTAAGAAGATAAGCTTCCTCTTCTGTGAAAGCATCCTCTGTTGTAATCATGATTATTCTTGCTTTAGGAATAGTTACATCATAATCAATACCGTCGTATGTTCCGGCAGGGAGAACATATTTTGAATAAGCCGGGTTTTCTTCATAGAATTTGTCATTTTCTACTGCCAAAAGTTTTGCTTTTGTTCCTGTTACAAGCTCTTTGAGAGAAGCACTTGAAATTGGGTTTGTTGCAATAAGAGCATCAATCTTGCCGTCTTTTATGGCAGACACGCCGTCTGATTCCGACATATACTGAGCACTGAAGTCATTGAGTGTAATTCCATAACATTCAAGAAGAATTTTTGCCATCATTTGTCCACCACTTCCCGGAGATCCAAGAGAAACAACTTTACCTCTTAAGTCTTCTATGGAATTAATTCCTTTTCCTTCAATAGTGAAAACCTGCAAATAATTGTAGATTGTTGAAAACATTGCTCTTAATTGAGGTACTGCTCTGCCTGAGTAATCACCTACGCCTCTATAAGCGAGTGAAGCGACCTCTGTTTGGCTAATTGCCAACTTGAAAGAACCGTCTTGCAGGCCTTTTATGTTTGCAATTGAAGCAGCTGTTGCCTCACCGGTTACATACCAATTGGGGATATGGTCTGTAAGAGTTTGAGCCATTGCAATTCCCATTGGATATAATGCTCCGGAAGTTCCTGCAGTTCCAATTGTGAAATACTTGTCTTCACTTTGGCCCGATTTCTCAGATGAGCCGTTTGCGAAGATTGGCATTACACATAAAACGATAAGTAAAGCAATAAACAACCTTTTCATTTTATTTTTCCTCCTAATATCACTTAAATACTTATTTACGAGGTCCTTGCAAAGACCTCGTATTATGTCTTATTTGACTACGTCCAATTTCTCAATATTTGCACCAAGTGCCTTCATGTGGTCATAGAACTCAGGATAAGAAACTCCCGCAAACTCTGAATTATCAATAATTGAAGGACCGTCAGCTATCAAAGCTGCAATAGATGAAGCCATAACAATTCTATGGTCATGATGTCCGTCAATAAATGTTCCATGCAACTTTGAAGGATAAATAATAAGTCTGTTATTTTCTTCTTCAAATTTTCCGCCCATTTTTGAAAGTTCAGTCACTATTGTGTGAGTTCTGTCTGTTTCTTTAAGACGTGATGCTGCAATATTGTTAAGAACGGTTTTCCCTTCTTTTGCTGCCAAGCCAAGAACTGCATAAATAGGAACAGCATCAGGAGTTCCTGTACAGTCAATCTCTTGTCCAACAAGATGGTCAGAGCCTTTTACCGTTATTCCATCCTTTATTAAGTCTACTTTGCATCCGGCGTTTCTAAGGACATCTACGTTTTGAGTTTCGCCTGCATACGTATTTGGGTCCAAATTATGAAATGCTACATCAGAGCCCGTAATTGCAGCAGCTACTGTTGGATA
>CAVGEF010000038.1:0-5632 GCA_963628205.1 Bacteroidaceae bacterium | reverse complement strand
GACTGTATGACCTTCAAGACCTGCATCGTCATATAGGGCTGGTCTGCTATAGCGTCCCAAGAGCACCTCTTTGTAGAGCGACATTATGCGTCGTTATATAGCTTTTTCCAACGCTTGGCGTGCTTTTAACCCGGCTCTTGGAGGGAATAAGGAAGATAATATTCGTCAGAACAATTCTACACGACCAAGCAACAAGTCAATCAGGTTGCAGTGAAAGATGCCATTATCATCATAAAAGTTGTGGGGTACATCCATGCGAACAATGACCTTTTTGAAGAAGTCCTTGGTAAGCATCAACGATGCCAGCTCGGAGGATTCTTTTTTATCGGTATCCATGCGGAAAGCGGACTGAATATAGATTTTCTTGTCCGCATCGTTTACCACAAAGTCGATCTCTTTCTGAACCTTGCTGTCGCCTGTGCGGTCGCAAACCACACCGACATCAACGGAGTACCCGCGCCGCAGAAGTTCGTTGTAGATGATGTTTTCCATGATATGACCGGGATCGTACTGGCGGTAATTCAGCCGTGCGTTCCGAAGCCCGATATCCGTATAGTAGTACTTGTTCGGATACTTGAAATAGGTCTTTCCCTTGACATCATATCGCTTTGCCATTGAAATGAGGAAGGAGTCGATAACATACTGCACATAGTTTGAAACCATCGCAGGATTGATTTTCTCGTTCTTCATGGACGCGATGGCATTTGCGATATTGGTCGGATTCGTCAGCGAACTGATCTGCGAAGCAAGGAAGTCCAGAATATCATTCAGAACATCCTCGCGCTCGATGCCGTTTCGCTCCACGATATCCTTGACGTACAGTTCGCTGTAGAGGGAGGTCAGATAATCCTTCTTGTCCTTGTCATCCTCCAGTGCTAAAAGTCTCGGCATACCGCCGTAGAGCATATAGGTGTCCAGTGCTTTTCGCTCGTCACCGCCCACGGCAGAATAAAACTCGGCAAACGACAGCGGGAACACATGAATCTGCGTAGCGCGACCGCGGAATTCTGTAGCGATATCTTTTGACAGCCCTTTGGAGTTACTGCCGGTGACATAAACATCAAGGTTTTTGTATGCCTTGAGTTCGTTCAGCATATCGTAGATGGTAACCTCGATGCCACCGTTTTCCTTGTCTACCACTTTCGTGGTAAGCTGCACCTCATCAATGAACAGATAGAATTTTTCATCTTTCCTGTCCCGAACGATGTTTTCTACATACTCGCAAAGAGTAATAGGATTTCTGAACTTATAGTACCGTCGCTGATCCAGTTCAATTTTCAGGATATGATCTTCCGAAACATTCTGCGAAAGAAGATACTCGAAAAAGAGATCAAAAAGCAGTACAGACTTGCCACATCTGCGTATGCCTGCGATGACCTTTATCTCGCCGTTCCACATACTGTGGATTAGTCGGTTCATATAGAAATCTCGTTTAACCATGCGATTAACCTCGTACTTAGGACGAAACCGTCCAAACTTCTATGTTAATATGCCATGGTTTTTAGAAAATATCAAGGTCATTAGATTTTTAGCCACAATGGCAAAGCCAAGAAGAATGAAGGCATTTTTGCAAAAACCTCACAAGTAGATATAAAAAAACTCTACCGGGTAACTCGTGTACCAGTAGAGATTTAACAAAAGTGCCCAGAACAAGACTCGAACTTGCACAGTATTACTACCACTAGGACCTGAACCTAGCGCGTCTACCAATTTCGCCATCTGGGCATTATGGTTGTAAATACGATTACAACCTCTTGTATGCGCTCACTTTCAAACGCAACACAACAAAAAGGAATATAGACAAAAGAAAATC
This sequence comes from Bacteroidaceae bacterium, assembly GCA_963628205.1. Classification (GTDB taxonomy): domain Bacteria; phylum Spirochaetota; class Spirochaetia; order Sphaerochaetales; family Sphaerochaetaceae; genus UBA9732. The sequence continues at coordinate 3,819 of CAVGEF010000038.1, read as the reverse complement.
TATTGTCAATGAAGTAAAGAATCAGAGCCTTATTACAGCTCTATCTCAGGCAGGTCTTCCACGTTTGCAGAAACATCGCCAAGAGAGAGTGAATCATCAAGGCCAAGGGAATCACCGCCAAGGGCAGAGAAAGCTTCAGCTGTCTCAAGATCATCAATTGTAAGGTTCAAATTATCAAGACCAATCTCGTTGAGACTTTCAAGAGATGCTTCGATGCTCTTTGTAATGCGTTCTGTATCTTCTTTGTAATTATCAACGTATGCCTGAAGTTCCTGGTTATGACTTGTTATGAGTTTGATGTCTCTTTTAAGGTCCTCTTTTTCAGCTCTAAGTTTATTAATATAAGCTACAGCTTTTTTGACATTGCTTTCCAACAGTAACATGTTTTCATAAACTGTCATCCTTGTGCCTCCATGTTCAATAGTTAAATAAAATCTCCACGAAATAACCTTTCTTGTTAAAGTAGCTCAAAGCTACAAATAACTCAAAGATTATTTCAAAAAAAGCCTGCACGAAAAATGCAGGCTTTAGTCATCAGACGTTGATTGCCTTCTTGGCTGTTGCAACCAAAGCACTGAATGTTGCTTTGTCTTCAATAGCCATATTGGAAAGGACTTTCCTGTTGATATCGATATTCGAAACCTTCAGGGCATGCATAAACTGTGAGTATGAAAGACCCTCAGCTCTTACTGCAGCAGAAATTCTTGCAATCCAGAGTTTTCTAAAGTCTCTTTTTTTCTCTTTTCTGCCACGGTAAGCATACTGTCCAGCTTTTGCAACTGCGTCTTTTGCAACACGGTTGTTCGTGCTTCTGCGACCATAATAACCTTTTGCAAGGTTCATGATCTTCTTACGTCTGTCTTTGTGTTTGGTTCCGTCAACTGCTCTTGGCATAATTCACACCCTCCCCATCATGCGTAAGGAAGCATTTTTCTAACATTCCTTGCTTCCGATTCGGAAAGAATACCGGCTGCACGAAGATTTCTCTTGCGCTTGGTACTTTTCTTGGTGAGAATATGGCGAAGTCCCTGTTTCTTGAACATGACTTTACCAGTTCCGGTAACCTTGTACCGCTTTGCGGCGGACTTTCTTGTTTTCATTTTGCTAGACATACATCTACCTCTTTATAGCGCCACTGGGAAACAAGAACCCCCAGCAACTGCTGCTTAAACCTCCGTACGGAGATTATTCACTGGTTTTTTAGCACTCTGCTTTGCAGGACTGAGAAGCATTGACATATTTCTCCCTTCCATAGCAGGTTGCGAATCAACATTGTATAGTACTTCTTTTTCAGAAAGCATTGCAAGTATCTTATCCAAGACGTCTCTTCCAAGCTCTGTATGAGCAAGTTCTCTGCCTCTGAAACGAATAGTTACCTTGCATTTATCGCCTTGAGAAAGAAATTCTCCAATGGCTTTGGACTTAACTTCAAGATCGTGTTTATCAATCTTTGGTTGCATCCTTATCTCTCTCATCTTGATAATAGTTTGGTTCTTTTTGGCTTCCTTGAGCTTCTTTTGTTGCTCATATCTGAACTTGCCATAGTCGATTATCTTGCAAACAGGAGGATTGGCTGTAGGTGAAATCTCTACCAAATCCAATCCTGCTTCTTCTGCTAATGCCAAAGCATCGAAGAAGTTCATAATACCTTTTTTCTGATTTTCCTCATCAATCAGGAATACTTCTTTTGCACGTATTTGCCTGTTGATTCTAAGTTCTTTTGTAGCCAATCTTCCCTCTCAATCAAAATGAAATAAAATTTGCCAAGTAGCATTTTGCAAAACAGCTCAGCGAAAGAAAATATATCATAAGCACATTATGCTGTCAAAGTGCTAAAGACCGTTGACAAGCATAAAGTAGCATTAAAAATGTACAATTTGAGACTAAAAAGGCGCAAGAGGAAGCAATTTGTTAAAAGTACACCTCAAACGCCTTATATTAATTCTTTTGCAGTTCTTAAACAGCATCAAGCCTTGCCGGCTGAGCCAAGAACATCACGGTTCTTATGTGCATACATCTCTTTCAAAGCTTCACGTGCAGGACCAAGATACTTTCTTGGGTCAAATACTTCAGGATGTTCGTCAAAAACTCTTCTGATTGTACCTGTCATTGCAAGTCTGCCATCGCTGTCAATGTTAATCTTACAAACAGCACTCTTGGCAGCCTGTCTGAGCTGTTCTTCCGGAATACCAACGCTGTCTTTGAGTTTTCCACCATGCTCATTAATCATCTTTACATATTCCTGAGGAACAGAAGAAGAGCCGTGCAAAACAATTGGGAAACCGGGAAGCTTCTTTTCAATCTCTGCAAGAATGTCAAAACGAAGCGGAGGTGGAATAAGAATACCGTCAGCATTACGAGTGCACTGCTCAGGAGTAAACTTATTTGCACCATGACTTGTTCCAATAGAAATAGCAAGAGAATCAACTCCTGTCTTTGAAACAAAGTCTATAACTTCAGAAGGCTGAGTATAATGTGACTGTGCAGCTGAGACTTCATCTTCAATTCCGGCAAGAACACCAAGTTCGCCTTCAACAGTAACATCGAACTTATGTGCATACTCTACAACTTTCTTTGTAAGAGCAACGTTCTCATCGTAAGGAAGATGCGAACCGTCAATCATGACAGAAGAAAAGCCATTGTCAATACAGTCTTTACAAGTCTCAAAGCTATCGCCGTGGTCAAGGTGAAGAACAATTGGAATGTCACAGCCAAGCTCATGAGCATATTCTGTTGCACCTCTTGCCATGTTTCTGAGCAAGTTAATGTTTGCATAATCTCTTGCGCCTTTTGAAACCTGAAGAATAACAGGTGATTTTGTCTCTACGCAAGCCATAATGATAGCCTGAAGCTGCTCCATATTGTTAAAATTGTATGCAGGAATGGCATACCCGCCCTTGATTGCCTTGGCGAACATATCACGGGTGTTCACCAGCCCTAAATCTTTATAAGATGTCATCAGGTAATCTCCTATGTTGCAATATTAGCGATTGTAACGCACAAACGTCAACAAAACACAGAATCTCTATGCAACAATAGCATAACCACATTGCATAAAAACACACATTGCTTGACTTCCTAATCCCAAGACTCTAAAGTTTTGCTCATGAACTACAAGTACAAGAAGAAAAGAAAATGCCACCCAATACGTAAAACCTTACTCTTAATTGCAATTGCATTTTCGCTGTTTTTGGCAATTTTCTTCCTATTTGCACCCCGTTTTGTCATCATCACAGACACCGCATGGTCTCTTGTCATGCCACACAAGGAATTTGCACGCATGGGCATAAATTTGGCAAGCAGGTGGCAACGCTTGAAAATAATAGAGGCCGATACCTCTGTCCTCTCGACTTCTCAAGAACTGCAATCCTTTATTGCAGACCTTTCTGCCAACAAAAAAGTCTCATGTGTACTTTTTGGACCAATAGCCTCATCACAAATCATACAAAATGGCATAGATGCATCAACAATAATGACGGGCGCTGTCGTATATGGAATGAACAGTATACAAAGCAATCTTTTTGATATAACGCTTTGTCCAAACCCTCAAAACGGGTGGGAAAAAGCAGCAAAAACAGTTGCTGAAAAATCCAATTCAACAGCTCAAAACATTGCACTGGTTACCGATACCTTGGGCACAGCCTTCCAAGAGGCCATCGTTTCACAATTTGAGCCTAATATGATAGCAGAATACATAAACGAAAATGAAAGCAGACTTTTTATTTCAAATACAATAGCTGAAATGAACAGTCTTAATACAGTTATTGCTTTTTGCCCTCACCTAAAAGACTTTTACACGGTTTTTTCACAAGCCAATAC
>CAVGEF010000037.1:0-2010 GCA_963628205.1 Bacteroidaceae bacterium | reverse complement strand
GTACAATACAGCTGTCTTGGAGCTTTCTACTACAATTAACCGTCAAAGAGACGGCAAATATCTAATAGCAAATACAACCTTTAGCCTTTCATGCAAAAAAGCACATTTAGTTTTCCAAGGTAGAAAAACAAAACTTGGATACACTGTTGAATTTCAATTGAGTTCTTCAAGTACCGCTGAATTCATAATCGATCAGGATAGAAATATTGAAATAAACATATCAATAAAGGATTTGTAAAAAACCTATTTTATTCAAACTTTCCAAGGCGGTGTGTCCAAAAGAACATCAAAGAAGTCTTTCAAATTTTGTGACATTGCTTCTTTTGAATATTCCAAATTCTTGAAAAGATCTGCATCCCGCTCAAGAATTCTCTTCCAGCTTTCTGTTTCTTTTCCCGGAATAATCGGGCAAAAAAGAACTCCGTTTTGTGTTGCTGCAGTATAATCTCCCGGAGCATCACCAATCTTAAGAACGTGGTCTTTTTCGTAGCCATGCTCTAAAGCTTGCTTTATGCATTGAGCTTTTGTGCCAAGTTCCTGGCCTGCAACCACAGAAACATAATCCGTAAGACCGCATGATTCCCATTCTCTATAAAGAGCTTCATGCGGTGTTGCTGAAACTACAACGACATCAGCAAAAGTTCCAAGATATGAAAGAGCCTCCTTGACACCCGGGAAAGGTACGATTCCATGAACAATACGCGCAATATTCTCATCAACTTCTCTTGACCACTTTGCCGCAGTTTTGAGAACTTCAGGCATATTAGGATGTTCTTTTGCATATTCTTCAATTGCAACGGCACTTAAAACTTTTGTTTGAGAAATCCACTCTTTCAAAGGAGTAAGATTCGGCATTTTATAACCGCGTGATTTGACTTCAGGTCTTTCATAAGTAAGCTCTAAAGTGCGTACCAAAGCCGGGAATCTATTGGTTCCACGGCTTGAAGAATAAAGATTTACAAACTCAGCAACTTCTCTTGCATATCTTGAGACACCTTGAAGACCCCAAACGTTAATCGTTGCGGGACAAAAGCACTCCTTATGCTTAAGCTCCATATTATCAAAAACACAGCCATCGGAATCAACGCATACAAGAAAATCGTGTTTTCTTTTCATTTCCGATAAAACATTAGACATCAAATTTCCCTTCCCGGCAATTAAAGTTTTGTTTCCCAACGTCCGCACCAAACAAGGTCGTTTGCCTTGCCCTTAAATGCTGACTTTCCTACAATCTTTTCAATTGTTGCTCTTATATACTCTCTTGTTGGAGCATAAGCATTGATAAATGTTTTGAGCATTGGAACATCAATCAAGTGGTTTGTATAATTCAAAGACACACCAATGGTTGGAACTTCTCTTACGAACCAAGGAAGCTCATTTGAGTGTGAAGCAGACCACTTGACTCTAACGTTGTTCTCCTGAGCATAGCCTTTCATGTTTATGAACATAAATACGACATCATATTTTTTCTTAAACTCTTCAACGCTCTCTGTTTGCATAATGCGGAAGCGATTGATAAAATCCTGTTTTTCGCATTCCATTTCGTAATAATCGGTATGGCAAGTTACTTCAAAACCAGCTCTTTCAAGCTCTTCAACAACAATTTGTTTTGTCTTGTCAGGACCGTCAAGAATTGAAACAGGAGCACTTTCAATGAAGTACAACTTACATCTTTTCTTTGAAGCATCAAGAGGAAGAAGGTGCTGAGTATCTTTTACAAGTGTTACGCTCTTATCGGCAGCCCATGCAGCCACATCATGGTGCTCTTTGCAACCAACAACACAAAGGCCTTCTTTCTTGGGGAAGTCAAGCTTGTGCAAACCAACTTTTGCCTTAAGACCAAGAATTCTATGAAGTGCATCTGAAAGTCTTTCTTCCGTGATGGCACCTGACTTATAGCCATCCATCATGTATCCGAAATCTTCATCCGGAATGTTGAAATAAAGGAACAAATCACAACCCGATGCCACAGCGCCAACAACCTGTTCGCGTCTTGTAGCAGCAGTTGAA
>CAVGEF010000036.1:0-14739 GCA_963628205.1 Bacteroidaceae bacterium | reverse complement strand
CTAAAAACAATAGGCACCCCAAATGGAGTGCCCATTGTTTTGCGGAAAGAGGGACATTGCCTTTCGGCTCCCGGTTGTCCGCCTTTCAGGCCGGCTTTGCTTCAGACGCTCCACGTTTTCGCGTCCTCCTACCGCAAAGCTTCAAGTCCCTATCGTTCATCCTAAAAACAATAGGCACCCCAAATGGAGTGCCCATTGTTTTGCGGAAAGAGGGACTTGAACCCTCACCCTCGCGGATAGGAACCTAAATCCTACGTGTCTGCCAGTTCCACCACTTCCGCATGCGAAAACTTGTCAATATTTCAAAACATCAATATGAAAAGCGAACAGCCTTGTATACCACAAACATCCATTTTGTTCAATTCTTACAAAAAGGCCACACTTTTTTACAACTCAAAAAAGATTTTGAAAAAGACACAACAATACTTAGGAACTTTTACACCTTATGCATCACCAAAAATTACAGTGCTTCTTCAACATCCATAACTTCTATGGCATACGGTTTTACAATATCGACAAGTTCACTGCCCAACACATTTGCAACCTTTATGGAAATATACCTGTTTGAAGGGTCATTGCCTGCAAAACATGAACATGTAATCAAATCCAGCTGTTTTTCGCTTATTTTTCCCATAATCTCAGCAAGAATGCCTTTGCGGTCTTTAACTAAGAAAGTAAGCGTTGTACCCGGAACTCTGGAGCCAAAAATCTCCAAAAGCATCTTAAAAAGATCGCTTTTACTGACAATTCCAACCAGTCGTTTTCCCTCTAACACAGGAAGGCATGAAAGATCGTTATCTACCATGAGAGTTGCAGCAGCTTCCACTGTTGTATCTTTTGAGATTGTAACAGGGTTCTTGCTCATGATTTTCTTCACATTTAATTTGGACAAAAGGTAGCTAGACTCATATGCACTTAACGTAGAAGCAGGAGACGGTTGCGCCTTGAGAATATCTTTTTCCGATATAACACCAACCAGCATGCCATTTTTATCCAACACGGGAAGCCTATGCACATGCGCTTTTTTCATTAAATCCGATGCATCCTGTATAGACATGTCAGGTGCACACGTAATAGGATTTTTTGTCATTCTCCTTTCAATAATCATCTATCACCCTCCAAACTCCAATTGTATAACAGAAAATCCACACTCGCAACGAAGTAATAATTTTTTTTGGCAGAACACCCGCTCTTCAGACCAATATCATTGTCCTAAGTATGCTTCTTTGACTTTTTCGTTTTTAAGTAAGGCACTTGCATCATCTTTTAGAACAATTGTGCCGTTTTCCATAACATAACCTATGTCAGAACTCTTTAATGCCAAACGAGCATTCTGTTCTACAACAAAGACAGTTACCTTATCTTCTTTGTTTATAAGGCGCAGTTTGCTGAATATATCATGGACAATAAGAGGAGCAAGACCAAGCCCCGGTTCGTCTAAAAGAATCAGTTTTGGACTTGCCATAAGCGCACGTGCCACAGCAAGCATTTGTTGTTCGCCACCTGAAAGACTGCGGGATTTTTGTTTTCTTCTTTCTCCCAGAATTGGAAAGAAATCAAACATCTCTTCTTTTTTCCTGCGAACAACAGCTTCATCTTTGAGCATAAAAGCGCCCATATCCAAATTTTCTTCTACCGTGAGATCTGAGAAAACATGCCTGCCCTCAGGAACAAGAGCAATGCCTTTTTTCACAACATCATAAGTTGGAATACCGTGCCAGCGCCCGTCTTTTACACTGTAAAGCACTTTGCCTTCATACTCTATAGAGCCTTTCTTAAGAGGTTCCTGCCCAACGATTGCCTTAAGTAATGTGGATTTGCCGGCACCATTTGCACCAATAAGAGAGACCATAGAGCCTTCCTCTACTGTCATAGAGACACCCTTGAGAGCCTTTATGTTACCATAGCTTACATCTATCTCATTTATGCTTAAAAGATTATCAGCCATGTTCAAATGCCCTCCTCTCTTGAAATTTTACCGGTCTCTTCCTCTTTATCCCCGGACACATCATCATTTTCAAGAACATCATCTTCAAGAATATCATCATCGTCATCGGTTCCTAGGTAAGCTTCAATAACAGCCGGATTTTTCTGAATCATAGCCGGCGTTCCCTGAGCAATCTTTTGCCCGTAGTTAAGAACTGTTATATTGTCGCAAATATTCATGACAAGTTTCATATCATGCTCAATAAGTACCACAGTAATGCCAAGATTGCGTATACGCCTGATTGTTTCCATAAGAGAGTCCGTCTCTTGAGGGTTCATTCCCGCAGCAGGCTCATCCAAGAACAAAAGCGAAGGCTCGGTGGCAAGGGCCCGGGCTATTTCAAGCTCTCTTTGAAAACCATAAGGAAGACTTCCAGCTTTTTCATTTCTTAAGTTTTCAAGACCAAAAAATTCAAGCCACTTCATAGCACTTGAATATGCCTCTTTTTCTTCTTTTTCAACTTGAAAATAAGAAAGAACAGCTTGCAAAAATCGGTTTTTATTATAATTTGAACCTTCTTTTGAATATGCACCAATGTGAAAATGACGCCCTACCATGACATTGTCAACAACGCTCAAATCCTTAAACAGCCTAATATTCTGGAATGTTCGCGCAATTCCAAGACGACAAACTTTGTTTGCAGGGTACCCTGTAATGTCACGACCTTCAAAAAATACTTTTCCGCTTGAAGGACAATCAAGTCCTGTTATGTTGTTGAACAAGGTCGTCTTACCGGCGCCGTTAGGTCCAATAAGACCTGTTATCATGTTTTTTTCTACATTAAAATCAACTCTGTTTACGGCAATTATTCCGCCAAACTCTCTTGTGAGGGCCTTTGTTTCAAGCATACTCATAAAGCGCCCCCTTCTTCAGACTTTTTCACACAGTCAGCTTTTTTCGAGCAGTCAGCCTCTTTTAACGCATCACAAGAAGGCAAAACTCCATTTTCACGGCACTTTTCATAGTAGGACTCTGCACGTGTGTTGTTCCTGGCTTTTCTTCCAAGTATTCCCTGAGGCCTATATATCATCATAACAACGAGGATAAGACCAAAAATAATTTGTTTTGCCTGTGCAGGAATGATAGACGAAAGGCCTATGAGCTGTGGCAAATACGAAATAAACTGGATAAGAAAAGCTCCAAGAATTACAGCAAGGAAATTTCCCATTCCACCAAGAACAACAGTACAAAGAACCATGATTGAAACCATGAAAACATAAGAGCCAGGAGAAACAGAAAGAACAAAACAAGATTGAAGACATCCTGCAATGCCACTCACACCGGCACCTATTGCAAATGCCCAAACTTTGTACTTTGTAACATTTATTCCCATTGAAGATGCTGCAATTTCATCTTCTCTTATAGCTTCCAAAGCTCTTCCCATGCGTGATTTCACAAGCCTCTCCAACATGAAATAACATAGTGCCAACATAATTATTTCCATGAAGAGAAAACCATATTTGGAATAAGGACTGATTTGTATTCCAAAGAACGATATCATGGGTATTCGCTGAATCCCCATTGGTCCGTTGGTAAGAGAGTCCCAGTTATTAATTACGTTTCGTACAATCTCTGCAAATCCCAGTGTTGCTATTGCAAGATAATCGCCTTTAAGCCTCAACGTAGGAAGTCCAATCAGCATGCCAAGTAAAGCGCTCAGTAAGATTGCAACCGGCACTGTAGCCCAAAACGACCACCCCAATTCAGTCATAAGTATTGCCGTAGTATAACTTCCAATAGCAAAAAAACCGGCAGAGCACAATGAAAGCATGCCGGTATAACCCGTAATGAGATTTTGCCCCAAAGACATAAAAGCGTATATGCCTGTGTATATCAATATAAGAAGAAAGAAATTAAGCATTAGACCTTCTCCTTTTCAACTTTTCCCAAAAGGCCTTCCGGTTTGATGAGCAAAATTAAAATAAGCACAGCAAAAGCTATTGTATCTTTGAAGCCTTGCGGAATACCAAATACAGCAACTCCAAAAGTCTCAAGAAGCCCCAATAAGAAGCCTCCCAACATTGCACCTGTTATGTTTCCAATACCACCAACGACTGCGGCAACAAAGGCCTTAAGACCAATCATTGTCCCCATTGTCGCGTAGACTTTGTAATCCAGTGCTATAAGCATTCCGCCACAGGCAGCAAGAGCACTTCCTACTCCAAATGTCAGGGAGATTATCATGTCTGAGTTTATGCCCATGAGTTTTGCAGTATTAGCATCAAGAGACGTAGCACGCATGGCTTTACCCATCTTTGTCTTATCCACAAAAATTTTCAGAAGTATCATCATAACAACAGCAACAACAAGAACCATTATTTGATGGGGCGTTATAACAACACTGCCAATTGAAATGGGACTATTGTCAAACGGGTACTCAAGCTTTCTTGAATGTGTACCAAACATCCATGCAGCACTGTTTGAAAGTATGAAAGACACTCCTATTGCAGAAAGAAGAGGTGCAAGTCTGGAGCCTTTTCTAAGAGGTTTATAAGCAACCTTCTCTATTAACATACCTAAAAGAGCACAACATATCATGGAAATGGCCATTGCAATAAAGAAAGCAAACAGCCACCATGGCCCAAGCGGGGATGACCCACGCAGTGCATCAAAAACAAAGAGCCCTATGTATGCACCAACCATGAGAATATCCCCATGAGCAAAGTTTATGAATTTAAGTATGCCATATACCATGGTATAGCCAAGTGCAATCAAAGCATATATTCCACCCAGCGTAAGGCCATTTACAAGGTGCTGAAAGAACATGCTCACTGTACCTGCACAAGTTTCCCGTTTTCTACAGTATATGCACCAATGTAGACAGGGTTTGTACCTTCAACTTTGTAGATACCCTGATATGCAACCAAATCGCCGTTTTCAGCAAAATTGATGACACCGTTCACACCTTCAAAATCCTTAACCTGCTGCATTCCAACTTTAATGGCTTTTCTGTCTGTTCCAACTTTCTCTATGACTGACACAAGTATGTATGTTGCATCATAAGCATTTGTTGCAAATGAGTCCGGACCAATGCCCCAACGAGCTGTATAAGACTCTTTGAAAGTCTTGTTTTTATTGGACTCTTCTACTCTTGCACTTGCTGTGTAAATGACACCGTCTGTGTACTGGCCGGCAAGAGAATAAATTTCTTCACTCAAAAATCCGTCACCTGAAAGGAAAGGTTTATCTATTCCAAGCTGAGAAGCCTGCTCCAGGATTTGAGCCATTTCTGCGGTGTAATCCGGAATATAGATTGCCTGAGCGCCGGTATTTTTAAGCTTTGTGAGCTGTGTCTTGAAATCCTTGTCGCCAACCATAAATGTTTCTGTTGCAATGATATGGCCACCCTCAGACTCAAAAGCTTCACTCATGCTTTCATAAAGACCCTGACTGTAATCGTTTTTTGCATACAGAACGGCAAGGTCCTTATATCCAAGAACATTTGCAAAATATTTACCTGCAACTTCACCCTGCAAGCCATCGGAAGGTGTTGTCCTAAAGATGTAATCGCCAATATTTGTTATATCCTTATGAGAGGCCGATGGTGTTATAATAACAATACCCTCTGCCTGTGCTCGCTCTGCAACAGAGAATGTTTCACCTGTGAGAACAGGACCAATTATTGCACAAACTTTATCAGACGAGCTGAGTTTTTCCATTGCCGCAAGAGCTTTTTGAGAGTCACCTTCACTGTCCTCTGCATACAACTTTATAGAAGAACCGTTTACTCCACCTTTGGCATTGATTTCGTCAATTGCCATTTCAACAGCCTGCCTGCACAAAGTTCCATAGTTTGCATAGTCTCCTGTAAGGGGTCCAATGAAACCAATTCTAATTACAGAACCACTTGAGGAATCTTCTTTTTCTCCGCCTGCAAAGCAAAATGACATAGCCAGCAGTATAAGTGTTACAACAACTACAATCTTTTTCATTTTTATACCCCCTAAGATGATAAAATGATACGAAAATCTTTGACTTGGTAATATACAAAAAGATGTATTTTTATGCAATGGTTCGCTGTTATCAGGATAACAAAAATGTCATTTAACGCACTATTTGTTTAATTTGTACATTTTTGAGAAGTTTTTCATAATAAGTTTCGTAAAAAATCCTGCAGGTAGTTGTAAAATCCTCGCATTGTTTTTCACAAGTAAATTGACCAAAGACCATGAGTTTCTATAATTGAGATGTTGAGACGGTTTTAGCAATTTTCAAAAATTCTTAAAAGCTATCACCGGAGGACAAATTATGAAAAAATTGGTTTTATTCTTCACAATTGTATTGTGTGCCATTTTACCGCTTGTAGCACAGGCTTCAGCAGAGGGCCTTGTTGTTTATGCTTATGACTCATTTACAGGAGACTGGGGAGCCGGGAAAGACATAATAAAGGCATTTGAAGAGCAGACCGGAATAAAAGTCAATCTCCTTGACAAGGGTACTGCCGTTGAGATGTACTCTGCAATCGTTTCTGAAGGAAAATCTTGTCTTGCAGACGTAGTAATTGGAATTCCTGACTCCATAAATGTTGAACAAAGTCTTTTTCTGGACTGGACTCCTTCTTGCATAAATGATCTTTCAGTTCCAAAAGACGGTAATCTTATTCCTTTTGATTACGGATTCTTTGCTTTCATTGCAGACATGGAATATTTTGAAACTCACAAGTTGCCACACAGTCTTGAAGATTTAACAAAACCTGAGTTCAAAGACAAAGTTATTCTAATTGATCCACGCACTTCATCCGTGGGCTTGGGACTTTTTGCATGGACAATCCAAGCTCTTGGTGAAGACGGCGCACTCTCATGGTGGAAAACCATGAAAGATAATGCTCTTACAATTGGAAATTCATGGTCTTCTTCTTACGGATTATTCACAGAAGGAGAAGCTCCGCTTGTTATAAGTTATACAACAAGTCCTGTTTATCATGCCCTGTATGAAAATACAGACCAATATCAAGCACTTGATTTCACAAACGGTCACGTAAAGACAACAGAATATCTTGGAATCTTAAAAACATCCAAAAATATTGAAAAAGCAAAACTCTTTTGTGAGTTTGTACTGACTCAAGGGCAAGAATCAATTGCCATTGCAAATTCCATGTTTCCGGCAAACGAAAGTGTAGAACTCCCGGAGGCTTTTGATATTGCACTCAAACCATCAAAAATTCTTGAATATGACACACATGAGTTTGTTGCAAAAACAGATGCATACCTTACGCAATGGGCTCAAACCATGGTATTATAAAGCATTGCAAAAGTTATTAATGTATAAACTTAATGTATAAACATAGAAGGCAAATATAGATTTTCACAAGTTGAGAGAGGGAGGAAAAACTTGAAAAAAGAGATCTTCTACGAGACATATCCTCTACCCGGTTTTGTACTTCTTTTTGTCTTGTTTCTTGTGCCTGTTTCATTAACCTTGGGACAGGCATTTATCGTAGACAGTCATTTCTCTTTTTCGCTGTTATGCTCTACTTTCAAAGATGCATATTACCTGCGCATAATGGCTTTTACGCTTTTTCAAGCTTTATGCAGTACATTTCTTTCATTGCTTATTGGACTGCCGGGTGCATACTTTATGACAGTGTACAAGTTCCCGGGAAAGAAAATTCTGAATGCTCTGTATAAAGTCCCTTTTGTTCTTCCCTCTATTTTAGTAGTTCTTGGTTTTGTTATCTTTTATGGGAACAGCGGCTTCTTGAACAAAGCTCTTATGTCCATATTCAAGTTGCAAAACCCTCCAATAAAAATTTTATACTCTTTTGCCTCTGTTCTTTTGGCTCATAGCTTTTACAATTTTCCTGTCGTCACTTCCATTGTAGGCAACTATTGGCAAAAAATGGATAGCTCTTGTGAAAGTGCTGCAACTACTCTTGGCTCCGGTAAATTCAAAGTTTTTTGCACTGTAACGTTGCCACGCCTCGTACCGGCTATACTGAGTGCATCTTCGTTGGTATTTCTTTTTTGTTTTACCAGTTTTGCAATAATTCTTGTTCTTGGAGGCGGTCCGTCACTTACAACTGTAGAAGTTGAAATTTACAGACTTGCACGTATAAGCATGAATGCTCAAAAAGCATGTGCTTTAAGCCTCTTTTCAATGCTTATAGCCATTGTTGTAATGCTCATGTATTCAATAGCACAAAAACAACAAAATCACGGAGAGCAACTTGCAGGCTCTGTTTCACGCGTAGAGAAAAACCCTTGCGGTTTCTTTCAAAACTTTACCCTCATTGTCTACATAGTATTATCGCTTCTTTTCATTTTATGTCCCATTTTAAGTATTGTTGCAAGGTCTTTTCTTGGAAGTGCAACAAGATCTTCAAGTTTGGTTTTTTCAACGGCCGCATATGCAAAACTATTTGCAAAAGGAACAACAAGCCTTAATGCTGTTCTTACAAGTTTGGCTGTGGCAGTCATTTCTTCTGTCCTTGCCACGGTTATTGCTCTAAGAATATGCACTCATATTGTAAATGCAAAAAAGACAGGAATAATTGGTGATATCGTAGTCATGCTTCCAATGGTTACAAGCTCAGTAATTGTAGGATTAAGCTATTTTGTTGTCTCAAAATATCTAAAATTTATTCCGCCTTATATCCTCGTAGTGCTATCCCATTGTGTTATTACAATGCCTTTTGTTGTGCGTACAATTCTCCCTGTGTATCGCAAAATACCTGTAAATTTGGCAAATGCTTCACGTACAATGGGCTACAATGAAAGAGAGACTTTTTCAAAAATAATAAAACCAATTCTTAAACCGGCAATGATAACAGGAACGGTTTTTTCTTTTGCCATGAGCATGGGAGAACTTAATGCTACTTTACTTCTTGGCTCAGGCTCTATACAAACAATTCCAATGCAAATTTACAGACTTATAGGCGCATACAACTACCAAGGCGCATGTGCTCTTGGAGTTGTACTTATCATAGTATGTTGCATTGTATTCTTTATAAGCGAAACTCTAAAAAGGAGAAGCTATGTCTGACTCATCCCTGAATATTACAACTAAAACTTACGGCTTGGTTTGCAGAGCTATAAATGTCTCGTATCCACAATTTAATATGTCTCTTGATTTCTCAATAGAAAAAGGAGAACTTGTATCGCTTATTGGCCCGTCAGGAAGTGGTAAAAGCACAGCATTATCGCTTATTTGCGGTCTACTAAAGCCAAAAAGCGGCCGTATCATCATAGATGGTAATGATGTTACATCTTTAAGTCCAAATCTTCGTAAAGTAGGTGTTGTTTTTCAAGATTATGCACTGTTTCCACATATGACAGTTGAACAAAACATAGCCTATCCTATGAAAAATCTCAAAATGGCCAAGGATGAAATTACTTTTGAAGTAAAGCGCCTTTTGGAGCTTGTAAACCTTGTTGGTTATGAAAAGCGCCATATTGACGAAATGTCAGGCGGTGAGAAACAAAGAATTGCATTAGCCCGTGCACTTGCTTCTAAACCAAGTTTGCTTTTGCTGGATGAACCGCTTTCTGCATTGGATGCAAAACTTCGTGTAAGTCTCAGAAAAGAAATCAAAGACATTCAAAGAAAAACCGGCACAACAACAATATATGTTACACACGACCAGGAAGAAGCTTTGAGCATATCAGACAAGCTCATAGTCTTGAATGCCGGCAAAATAGAGCAAATTGGTACGCCGGAGGAAATTTATAGACGCCCCAATTCTGAATTTGTTGCAACTTTCATGGGAGAGTGCAACATACTGCCTTATGAAGTCATTCTAAGAACTTTACGGGTTCCCGATACTGACCGCTCAAAAGTCATTTATCAATGTTTTGGACCGGAACACAGGCTGTTTTTCAGACCTGAAGACATGGTTGTCAACGACATCCCAAGTCTTCCTTTTCCTGAGTTCTACCCTCATTTGCGTTTTGAAAATGCTCGCATTGTGCGTTGTGAATACATGGGCAAAGAATACCTTATTACAGCTGAATACGATAGCCTTTCGATTAAAGCCTATACTGCATTTAAGCCAGTTGGAGACACAATAACAGCCGGCATTCGCATGACAAAAATTTTGGAATTCAATAACGGCAAACTCACCCATTAGTGCCCTTGCGCACGGCTTGAGTGCATCGACAAAAAATATTCTACTAAGAACGAGAGGCACGAGCCCAAAGGGATGAGAGGACAATATTCTCCTCTTCTTCCGTCAACTTCTCATACTCATTTATTCTTGCTGTTTTTCTAAGTGACAGTTCATTGCCGGTTAGAAGTTTGTAGATATCACAGTAGCCGTCAGCAGATTTTTCAAGAGCAATTGCTTTTTCCCTGTTATTTTCTCTTTTTCTTATAATGGCATCCCGTTGTACTCTAAGAGCTTTACGCTGTGCATTAAGAGCGGCCCTTTTTTCAGCTGAGGCATCCTTTGGCGTTTTTGCTTTTGCAATGGCGCTTTCAATGTCTGAAAGTTCTTTTTCAAGTTTTTCATCTTCAAGAATAAACTCGTCGCAACTTTTTGCAGAGACTGTGCCAACACGCTTAACAAAATTAGGCGAAATGCGTTTTTTTGCGTTGTGAATAGTAATTGGAGCAGAAAGATCGTCTTCTTTCTCAACTTCATTTTCAACCGGCAGTATAGTTGTAACCGGTTGTTCAACAAAAGGTGCAACTTCAACCGGTGATATAACATCAGCCGGCTTTTCAACAGGCTGTGCCTGTACATCAACAGACTTTAGAGTTGGAACTGCAACTTGTTTCTTGTTGGGATGAAGAAGATTGAACAGTTTGCTGTGTCTTGGCTCTGCAACACGAGTGCCTTTCTTTATGCGGTTATGTTTTTCTTCTTTTGCAGGAGCATTCTTTTGCATTTGTGCTCTTATGAGTGCTTCTCTTTCAGCTCTTGTCATCTCAACACCATTGTAGATGACACAACCGTTTTTCTTTGTTTCTCTTGTTTTTGAACCCAGTTTGACAACCTTGTTTTTCTTGGACATATAAGCCTCGCACACTTGATTACAGCAAACACCGGTTTTCTTCAAAAAAGAAAACTTATACTGCTAACTTATTGTGATTGTAAAACTTACAGTTAAATTATGCAAGTTTCAGTTTTTGAACATTTCAGTTTTTGAACATCTTAATGTTTTGTATTTCATCACGCAAAAGTGCGGCACGTTCAAATTCAAGGTCTTTAGCGGCTTGCAACATTTGATTTTCAAGCTCTTTGATACAACGCTTTCTTTCTACAGAATTAAGTAAATTGAACCCGGCTTTGATGATTTTAACATCCTGCTTGCCATTCTCAACGATATTGGCCTTTTCTCTTTCCAAAATATCTTCAACGGCTTTGACAATTGACTTTGGTGTAATGTGGTGTTCTTCGTTGTATTTCATTTGGATTGCGCGCCGGCTTTGGGTTTCCGTAATAGCCTCCTGCATTGCATCACTCATGCGGTCAGCGTACATGATAACCATGCCGTTAACGTTTCGAGCCGCACGTCCTATTGTTTGAATAAGAGATGTTGTACTGCGTAAGAATCCTATTTTGTCAGCATCAAGAATTGCAACAAGAGAGACTTCAGGAAGATCCAAGCCTTCACGCAAGAGGTTTATTCCAACAAGAACATCAAAAATACCGGAACGAAGGTCGCGCAAGATTTCAACACGCTCAATTGTATCGACCTCAGAATGAAGATAGCGTACTTGAACAGACTTGGAAGCAAGGAAAGAGGCAATGTCTTCTGCCATGCGTTTTGTAAGAGTCGTTACAAGAACTCTCTCACCTGCCTTTGTACGTTTTCTTATTTCTCCCAAGAGGTTTTCCATTTGGCCCTCAGTTGGTCTTACAATAATTTGAGGGTCTAAAAGACCTGTAGGCCTGATTACCTGTGTAACAATTTGAGAAGACAAATCCTTTTCAATCTTACCGGGCGTTGCTGACACAAAAATCCTTTGGCCTGCAACTTTATCAAATTCTTCATATTTCAAAGGCCTGTTATCCAATGCCGACGGCAGTCTGAATCCATATTGCACAAGATTTAACTTGCGGGAATGGTCGCCTTCATACATGGCTCCTATTTGAGGCAAAGTAACATGAGACTCGTCTATAAACGTGAGAAAATCGGGCTGGAAATAGTCAAGAAGTACAGCGGGGCGTTCTCCGGGAGCCCTATTGGAAAGAGGTCTTGAATAATTCTCAATACCTGAGCAATAACCAAGCTCCTGCAACATTTCAAGGTCATACTCTACACGTGTCTTTATTCGCTCAGCCTCAAGAGGATGTCCCGTATTCATAAAATACTCGTACTGGCTTTCCATTTCACTGCGAATTCTGGAAAGCGCTGCAAGTACCTGTTCTTTTGGCATGACGAATTGCTTGGCCGGATACAATGTAAAACTTTCCTGCTTATTCTGTTTTTCGCCGCTTATTGGGTCAAACCACCGGATAGATTCAACAGTATCCCAGTCAAGGGTAATGCGAACTGCATTCTCAAGATACGGGGGGAAAATCTCTATGACATCACCATGCACCTTAAAACACCCGCGGGCCGGAACTGCGTCATTTCTCTCATATTGCATCCTTGTAAGCTGTTCGAGTTCTTTTCTGTGGTCAAACAGCATCCCAACACGAAAAACATGGGTCATATCACGCAATGAAACCGGGTTTGCAAGACTAAAAATACACGACACGGTTGACACGACAATGACATCTCTTCTTTCCATCAAAGAAAATGAGGCCGATAATCTCATACGGTCAATTTCTTCATTTATGTCAGCGTCTTTTTCTATGTATAAATCTTTTCCGGGTACATATGCTTCAGGCTGATAATAATCGTAAGTGGAAACAAAATATTCTACTCTGTTTTCAGGAAAAAAAGACTTGAACTCTTTGTAAAGCTGAGCTGCCAGCGTTTTATTATGAGACAAAACGAGGGTTGGTCGTTGCACTTTCTCTATGATTTTTGCCATAGTATAAGTCTTTCCGGACCCCGTTACACCTTTTAGAGTTTGGTATCTTTGTCCTTCAAGTACACCTTGAGAAAGTTTATCTATAGCCTGTCCCTGGTCCCCGGAAGTCTCAAACCGGGAATGCACGACAAAAGGTTTGTCTATCCATTGAACAGCTCCATGGACATTTTGAACCATCTCTCCGCCCCAAGAAGAGTCTAATCCATCACATGTTACTTGAGAGTTTTCACTTAAGTTTTTGTTTTGCGAATATTCTGTTTGCATACAGCTATTGTGTAATCCAACCCAAGTTCTCGTCGTTTCTTTCAACAAGCTCCACTTTAAGTTTTACCGTAGAGCCGTTGCGATTGACAACAACATTTACCTTGTCCCCCGGCTTTGTATTGGAAAGAGCAGTAAAGAGGTCGTTATATTCTTCAATCTCAACACCGTTTACTTCTGTTATGACATCTCCTCCAAGATAAATTACAGAGGAACCGTAAAGCACCTGTGAAGTTCCGCCTTTAAGACCTGAGGACTCGGCCTTGCCTCCTGGCACAACCTGGCTTACAAGAAGTCCTTTTGAAACTTTAAGACCTGCATAATCGACTATGGATTGTGAAAGTTGCACCGGCACTATATCGAGCCAGCCACGGCTGACTTTGCCATATTTTACCAAATCATTTACAGAATCCTGTACAGTGTTTGAGGCAACAGCAAAATTCATGCCTTGGCTTGTGCCGCTTGTGGAATATATTGACGTATTAATGCCTATTACCTGACCTTTAGTATTAAGAAGAGGTCCTCCCGAGTTACCGGGATTAATTGGGGCATCGGTCTGTATCATGCCAAGTAAAACTTTGCCGTCTTCGTCTCTGATTGCCCTGCTCAGGCCGGAAATTATGCCGGTGACCATGGTTCTGTCATAGCCAAAAGGGTTTCCAAGAGCCAATACTTTTTGCCCTACGGAAAGTGAGCTTGAATCACCAAATGTCAAATAACTGAGCTCTGTAGTGTCTGCAACGTGAATTTGAAGAAGTGCTATATCATTTTCACTGTCAACGCCAACAAGCTGTGCTTCGTAGACAGACCCGTCATATAAAGAGACTGTTATTACATTTGAGTCTTCTATAACATGTTCATTTGTAACAATTAAGCCATCTTTTGATATTAGAAAACCGGAACCGGTGTCACCTGTTGGAACAGCGTCAAAATAGGAAGAATCATCAGAAACTTTTGTTTCAATGTGCACGACTGCTTTGTTGCAATTTTGGAAAATAGTCATGTTTTGGAGTTCATCGGCACTGTAATTCCAGGAAGCTTCATCTCCTTGAAAAAGCGTTACTCCGGTATCGCCATAGAAAATATTATTTACCGGCACGCCCGCCATTTCCAAAAGCCCGCGTTCTCCGTAGGTGTTAATCACCTCCTGCAAAGCACCCCTGAGCTCTGATTGCCTTTGCTTAGACTCTATTGCAACTGTCCATCTTACAAGAAAATAGCCTATAATTATTGCCAAAACTGCTACTAAAACAATCACGGCAATTTTAACAGCTTTATTGTTGATTTTCATATTAGGAAAACTACATGAAAAACAGCCATTTGGCAAGATTTGTAAAACTTTGTAAAACTTTGGCATTAGAGGTTTTTGAAAAATGGGCATTTGTGAAGATTAGATTTGTCCTTTGCATCTAAAAGAACATTTTGCAAAAACCTCATTATAGTATCTTTTTTTATGATGTGATATTATCGGCTTGGCCTTTATAATAAGGCTTTGTGCAAGTAAGGCTTTGCATTTACCAAGGCTTTGCAAGGGCAAGTACTGTAGAGCCCCTTTGAAAGGGCAGCCG
>CAVGEF010000035.1:0-8690 GCA_963628205.1 Bacteroidaceae bacterium | reverse complement strand
TGTACCAAGATACTAGACGCTAACATTTATTTGTGATATTGCTCTATGGGTTTTGCAGGATATTTCAAGTTTTGAAGAATTTTTGCAGCTTTTTTGCGAAATGAATTGAAAACTGCTTTGCAAAAGATTTTGCAAATGCATTGCGAAACCCTTAAAACATTTAAGAAGAGTAATAAAATGAACGAATTATTATCTATAGCAATAGCTTTAGCAGCTGGCCTTTTAATGACCAGAATTTTTAAGAAATTACATTTGAACTTCCCTGATGTCACAGCTTTTCTTGTAGCAGGTCTTTGCATTGGCCCTTATGGGCTTGGAAGACTTGGCATTGAAGGTCTTGGTTTTACATCTTTTGAAACTGTAGATGCAGTAAATATAGTATCCAGCGTAGCACTTGGATTTATTGCATTTTCCATTGGAAACGAATTCAAACTTTCCCAGCTTGAAGGTACCGGAAAACAGGCAACCATCATTGGGATTGTTCAAGCAGTGACTGCAATGATTGTTGTAGACATTGTTCTAGTTGCTGTTGTCTTAATCACAAATGGCCAAACCTTAAGCCTTCCTGCCGCAATTACTCTTGGCGCAATAGCCACTGCAACAGCTCCTGCAGCAACACTCATGGTAGTAAAACAATACAAAGCAAAAGGAAAACTCACCGATATTCTTCTTCCTGTTGTAGCTTTGGATGACGCAGTTGGACTTGTAGCATTTGCTCTTTCATTTGGAATTGCACAAACCCTTATAACAAATACAGTCAGCATAGTTGCAATCATAGTTAATCCCTTGATTGAGATTGTTGCTTCTCTACTTCTTGGTTCAATTATGGGTGTAATTCTCACAAAACTTGAGGAGCTTTTCTTCTCAAATTCAAACCGTCTTTCTCTGACAATCTCATTTGTATTGGTTACAATTGCATTATCATCCATGAGCTTTAATATCGGGCCTGTAACAATATCGTTCTCATCCCTGCTAGTGTGCATGATGCTGGGCACAGTGCTTTGCAACCTTTGCCCTCGTTCAGGCGATATCATGACCAGGGCAGACAAGTGGACTGCCCCGCTATTTGCACTCTTCTTTGTTATCAGTGGTGCGGACTTCAACCTCAGCGTATTCAAAAACCCAATAGTCATTCTCATTGGAGTGCTTTACATTATAGCCCGCTCAGCCGGAAAATACTTTGGTGCCCGTGAAAGTGCCAAAGCCACAGGGTGCAACTCCAACGTGGTCAAATATTTGGGTTACACACTCCTTCCGCAAGCCGGGGTAGCACTTGGCATGTGCATTCAAGCAGAGGCCTTAGGAGCCAACGATGGCCTACTTATAAGAAATATCGTACTTTTTTCCGTATTTATATACGAGATTGCGGGTCCAATGATTACAAAATGGGCACTAACTAAGTCCGGAGACATTCAGGTCATGCCACAGGAGAAATCCACACACGAACGCTTTGATATGCCAAAAGCGCCACGTAAAGCTCACCACTAAGCCCGATAATACTGGGAACTCCAATACATTTTTAGCAAAAATAGTGGACAGCAAAGAAGTTGCAAAAGCATTAGCCCAATGCTACATCTAAAGCCATCATAAGACTAAAACCAACAGCAAAGAAAACTGTACCTAAATTAGAGTGCTCGCCCTGTGACATTTCAGGTATAAGTTCTTCTACGACAACATACATCATAGCTCCGGCTGCAAAACTTAATAGATATGGCAAAGCCGGAATAATGAGATGTGCAAAAAGTATTGTAATAAAGGCTGCAATTGGCTCTACAATACCGGAGAATACTCCGCCAAAGAAAGCACTCCCCTTTTTTTGACCCTCAGCTTTTAACGGCATAGATATAATTGCCCCTTCCGGGAAGTTTTGAATTGCAATCCCAAGAGACAGTGCAAGCGCACTTGTAGCAGTAATTTGCGCACTCTGTGATAAAAAACCTGCATACATTACACCAACTGCCATACCTTCAGGGATATTATGAAGTGTTACAGCCAAAACCATCATTGTAGTGCGGCTTAAATTACTACGAGGTCCTTCTGTTTGCTCACTTCCAACATGAAGGTGGGGAATAACATGGTCCAGTATAAGTAAAAACAAAACACCAAGCCAAAATCCAACAAATGCAGGCAAAAAAGACAGCCTTCCCATATTGGAAGATTGCTCAATAGCAGGAATTATCAAGCTCCAAATAGAAGCTGCAACCATCACGCCTGCTGCAAATCCCGCAAGGGCGCGCTGAACCAAGTCTCCAAGAGATTTTTTCATAAAGAACACACATGCAGCTCCAGCCACAGTTCCCAAAAAAGGAATAAGTAAGCCCCAAAAAGTCTCCACAGACATCACCTCGCTTTAGAATACTTAAATATTGATGGTATATTTTCCACCGGTAAACTCATCCCATGTAGAGTTCTTATCTATTGCATCATACAAAAGTCGCTCAAGCTTTTCACAGTTCTCTTTTGCAACAGTCCCGGCATTTACAATAAATCCAACAAATAAAACCAACCTATAACGTTATTCCCACTCTTTTATACCTTTGAGAATTGAACTTTGAGGTCTTCTCTTTGGGTCAATTGAAACATCAATTCGCTTTACAATGTAAGTTAAGACAGTTTCAATAATAAAATACATAATTGCTGTAAGTATCAAAGGGAAGAAAGCTTCATACGTTCTGCTTCGTACAAGGTCACTAATCTTAGTTAAATCAAGAACAGCAATGTATCCAACAACAGAAGTCTCTTTGATTAAAGTTACAACTTCATTCTTGTAGATTGGTAAGAAGTGTCTGGCAGCCTGAGGCAGAATAATCTTGAAAAAGCGCAGAGTATCGGAATATCCAAGAGCTGTTGAAGCCTCAAATTGACCTCTGTCAATTGCATGGTATCCTACTCTTAGCATGTCAATCATTGAGCAGGCAAACATTAAAGAGAAACCTACGGCAGACACCCACATTCCGCTAAGTCTGGAACTGCCGAATACAATGTAATAAAGAATCATCAACAGCAATACTGTTGGCATACCATGGATAAGCCACAAGAAGAAATCGGTTATTTTATTGGCAACAATATTACCGTTTCTTATTACCATGAAGACGGCAAATCCAATCAAGGTTCCTGTAAGAATTGAAACAACAGTAATTAAAACAGTTACTCCGGCACCTTGGATAAACAGTTTCCACCTGTCTTCACGTATGAAAGTCTTGTAAAAACTGTTGCTGATTTGTTCAAAGAAACCTGTTTCGCTTTTTTGCTCTCCAAGTACAACCAAAACAACCGGACATGAATAATAAACATTGGTCAATGTTCCTGTTTCATTTCTTTCTTCACTGACAACAATATTCATTCCAATGTCATATTTACCCGTCTCAACTCCCGGAGCGATAGACTCAAAAGGAACTTCATAGAAAACAGGCGTGTACCCGTATATACGGGAAAATCGGCATATAAAATCAACATCATAGCCGGAAAGATTGCCGTTACTTACAAATGAAAATGGCTCGTACCCTCCTTCCACTGCCACGGACAGCACACCGTTTTCGCCCGTAAAGCCTGTTGTGTCGCATGTGCTGTTAATTGGGTCAAAATTGTTTATCCAATAATCGTACAAATAATCCGATGTCCCATCTTCCTTACATATATCAATAAATTCGTTCAACTGGCTCAAAAGAGTCTCTTGTTTACTGTTATTGCCCACAATCATGGAAGCGTTGATGTAACCGGCAAGCTCATCCAAAGTCTCAAGTTCCGGATGGTTTGCTTTTTGAACACCGTAGCCTACTTGCTCAATGAGATATGCACTTATTTTTTTGCTTTGCAATGCCAAAATCATATCATTGGGCATTGTATAATACTGGAACGTAGTATTAGGAACCTTGTCTTGGATTAACTCTTCATACAAAACAGCCGTTTGGACACCAATTGGTTTGCCGTCAAAAGACTCAATGCTTTGAGACGTCACAGACGAAGAAGTTTCCGCTTTGGCAGAGAAAGCCGGCATTAGAGCACAAAAAACCAAAAGAAAGAAAACAATAATAAAGACCGATGTTCTCATGTTATTCCTCCTCCCAGTTAAATTGCATGTCTATTCTGTTTACAAAGCCGTTGGGGTCATCAACTTGCCTTTCAGAATAAACTGTTGTGCGTTCAGAAAGAAGTTCCTTAAACAAACTGCTGTCTGTATCTCTTACATCAAAATAAGGACCCTTATAAGTGATTATCAAAGAAAGAATGTCTTTTTTCTCAGAATATTCAACTTTGACAAGGATATCGGGATTGTCTGAGTAGTCTGCAATAGTGTTAATACATATTTCTTCAATTGCAAGGCTTAGTTTAGACAAGCGTTCAGATTCAATAAGAAGTTTCTCTCCATAACCCTGCAGTTCTTCATTCATGGCTTCTGTATCAAAATCTACGCCTTGAATTCTGTAACTTAAAGAAGAAAGTCTTTGAATAAAGCGTCTTGTTTTTTCTCTTTTAGGATGCTCAAATATTTCTTTGGGAGTCCCCTCTTCATAAATGCCGCCTTCATCCATAAAGAGAATTCTATTTGCCACTTTGCGTGCAAAATCCATTTCATGGGTAACAATCATCATTGTTCTTCCTGTTTTGGCAAGAACTTTAATAACAGACTGTACTTCTCCAATCATGCTTGGGTCTAATGCGCTGGTAGGTTCATCAAATAATATAATCTCAGGGTCCATGGCAAGTGTTCTTGCAATTGCAATTCTTTGTTGCTGGCCACCGGAGAGCTCGTCAGGATAACTGAAGACTTTAGAAGAAAGACCAACAGAAGCCAAAAGCTCCATAGCCCTGTCGTAAGCCGCTTGCCGGTCTTTTCCCAAGAGTGTAATTTGTGGATTCATGATATTTTCAATGACTGTAAGATGACCAAAAAGATTAAAGGATTGAAAAACCATTCCCATCTTTTTTCTGACCTCATTAAGGTCACAGCCACGTTCGGTGATATCTTCACCGTCAACAATGATATTGCCACCAGTTGGCTCAGTAAGCATATTAATGCATCTGAGCAATGTAGACTTTCCGGTTCCAGAAGGTCCAATAACAGCAATAACGTCACCCTTGTTGATAACGAGGTTCACATCATTTAAAGGAACCGTGTTGTCATCAAACTCTTTTCTAAGATGCTTTATCTCAATCATCTTGGCACCCCCTAAAAGAATCAAGAGATTCTCCTAAAGTGAAAATTCTCAGGAAATGTCCTGAGCCAAAAGAGTCGTCAAGCAACGCACAGACGAGCAAGGCTAATTATGCCCATAATTGAGGTTTATGCAAGTGTTTTTGGAAAAATAAAAAAGTTTTACGAAAAATAAAGGGCGCAACCATGCAGTAATGCATTTATGAGCCCATAAATCACAAATTACGTGAGTAAATTACTTATAGCGAGTAAGTTACGCCGGCTGTGAAATACACGGGAATTTGACGGTAACCATTGGAAAAATATTCAGTCATTTCTTTGTTTGTATTGAAAAGCTGAATACCTGCTCTTGTTGATGATGTAATTGCAAAACTATCAGTAATATTGAAAATAAATGTCTCTTTCAATCCAAGACCAAGAGAGAGGTTAAAATCATTACTTGTAAAGCAAGAACCGGCCATTACCTGAAGTCCCGCGCTTGTTTCTCATTCAATAAATCCGTCTGCAAGAGGAGCAACTAAGATGAGTGTAGAAATTTTTTACTCATTTACTTTTCTGCATAAATTAGCCTGCCAAACAGCTACTGCTTATTTGACAGGCAAATATTAGTTGATTGCAATCTTAATTGGATGCAAGCTTAGTTGATTGCAGCCTGAGCTGCAGCAAGACGGGCAATTGGGACTCTGTAAGGAGAGCAAGAAACATAGTTCAAGCCAACTTTTTGACAGAATGCAATAGTCTTTGGATCACCACCATGCTCACCGCAAATACCAAGACGAATGTCAGGTCTGACAGATCTTCCAAGTTTTGCAGCATGGTTCATGAGCTTACCTACGCCGTCAACATCAATTGTTGCGAACGGATCATATTCATAGAACTGCTTGTCTGCATCATGTACATAATGGCCAAGGAATGAAGCTGCATCATCACGGGAGAATCCGCAGGTCATTTGTGTAAGGTCGTTAGTACCAAAGCTGAAGAACTCAGCTGTTTGAGCAATCTCATCAGCTGTAATAGCAGCTCTTGGAACCTCAATCATAGTACCAATTTCGTACTTGACTTCCATCTTTTCTTCTTCAAAGACTTTCTTGATAACAGCTTCTGCATGTTCCTTACAGAACTCAAACTCTTTGTGGTTGCCAACAAGAGGAATCATGATTTCAGGATAAACATCAATGCCCTTCTTCTTAACGTTAATTGCAGCCTCAATAATTGCACGAACCTGCATCTCGAGAATCTCAGGATAAACGATTGCAAGACGACAGCCTCTGAATCCAAGCATTGGGTTAAACTCATGAAGAGAAGCAGCTTTACGAGCAACTTCTTCAGGTGAAATACCAAGAGCAAGAGCCATTTCGTGTCTTGTTGTTGAGTCGTTTGGCAGGAACTCATGCAAAGGAGGATCCAAAAGTCTGATATTTGCAGGAAGTCCCTTGAGCTCTGTGAACATTGCTTCAAAGTCACCTCTTTGCATTGGAAGAAGCTCATCAAGAGCAGCCTTTCTTTCAATAAGGTTGTTAGCAAGAATCATCTTTCTCATAGAGATAATTCTGGAACCGCCAAAGAACATGTGCTCTGTTCTGCAAAGACCAATACCCTCTGCACCAAGCATAACAGCCATGTGAGTATCAGTAGGAGTATCGGCATTAGTTCTGACGCCCATAGTTTTAATGTCATCGACATAGCTCATGAACTTCTTGTAATTCTGGAAAAGAACAGAATCTTCTTCTTTCATGCTGCCATTGAGAACCTGAACGATTTCTGAAGGCTTTACCTGAATTTTTGCATTGTAAACACAACCGCTGAAACCATCAATTGAAATGTAATCACCTTCTTTGATTGTTTGACCGTTTACTTCAAAACTCTTTGATGCAAAGTTAACAACAATTTCCCCGGCACCTGAAACACAGGGGCATCCCATACCACGGGCAACAACAGCTGCATGGCTTGTCATACCGCCACGACATGTAACAACACCCTTGGAAACAGCCATACCGCCAATATCTTCAGGAGAAGTCTCTGTTCTTACAAGGATAACTTCTTTGCCCTGCTTTGCCCATGATTCTGCATCCTCAGCAGAGAATACAACTTGGCCACAAGCACCGCCGGGAGAAGCATTCAAACCAATGGTAAGAGGCTTAATACCTGCTTTCTTAATTTCATTCTGGTCAAGAATTGGAGCAAAAAGCTTATTGAACTCACCTGCCGGAACACGAGAGACAGCAGTTCTCTTGTCAATAAGACCCTCTTCTACCATTTCAACCTGAGAGCGCAACCAGCTGAAGATTGTTCTCTTTCCGCTTCTAGTCTGAAGCATGTAGAGTTTGCCTTCCTGAATTGTGAACTCCATGTCCTGCATATCATGGTAGTGTTTCTCAAGAATCTTTCTAATGTCACAAAGCTGTTCATAAACTTTTGGATTGACTTTGCACAAAGTATCAATTGACTGAGGTGTTCTGATACCGGCAACAACGTCTTCTCCTTGAGCATTCATCAAATACTCACCGTAGAAATGGTTGTCTCCTGTAGACGGGTCACGTGTGAAAGCAACACCGGTACCTGATGTCTCGCCCATGTTACCAAAGACCATACTTTGAACGTTGACGGCTGTTCCCAAAAGACCGCGAATATCGTTCATTTGTCTGTACTTAATTGCTCTTTCGTTGTTCCATGAACCAAATACGGCATTAATTGCCTTAAAGAGCTGGTCGTATGGATCTGTTGGGAATTCTTCGCCGGTGTGGCGTTTGTAAATTCTCTTGTATCTCTTAACGAGAGACATCAAGTTGTCAGTATTAAGTTCGTAGTCATAGACTTTACCTTCTTCGTCTTTGACATCCTGAATAGCTTCCTCAAACTTTGAGTGTGGAACACCCATTACTACATCACCGAACATTTGAATAAAACGTCTGTAGCTATCCCATGCGAACCTGTCATTTCCAGTCTTTTTTGCCAAAGCAGCGACTGTATCAGGATTAAGTCCAAGGTTAAGAACTGTATCCATCATGCCGGGCATTGACTGAGCAGCACCGCTTCTTACTGATACAAGAAGAGGGTTTTCTGCATCGCCAAGCTTAGCATTCATTGTCTTTTCAAGTTGTTTGAGGTTAAGAAGAACCTCTTCCTTCATACCTGCAGGATACTCGCCGTCGTGAGCGGAGAAATATGCACAGGCTTCTGTACTGATTGTGAATCCGGGAGGAACAGGAAGACCAATGCTTGTCATCTCTGCAAGGTTGGCACCTTTTCCACCAAGAAGGTCTTTCATGCTGGCTGTACCTTCAGCTACGCCGTTACCAAAGAAGTAAACATACTTTGTAATTTTCTTTGCCATTTTTTTCCTTCATAAAATAAATTTGGTTACGTTGAGGATTTTCTACAAATGATTGCCCATTGTCAACAGTTTGTAAGCATAATCACAAATTAATCGGTTACACTGTAAAGAAAAAGCACTTTTAGGATATATTGCGGGATAGCTCAATTTCTTTATAGAAAAAGAACATAACACATGAAAAAAGAACCCTTTTCTCAAAGA
>CAVGEF010000034.1:1303-9153 GCA_963628205.1 Bacteroidaceae bacterium | reverse complement strand
CTTGGAACGTGCACATTGAACCAATTCTCAAAAACTTTCCACAAGATGAACAAGCATCTTTTCGAGGGTCATCGACCTCTGTAATACCATCAAGGCTTCCAATTCTGCCAATAGAGATTAAAGTTGGAACATTGACAGAGCTATTGAGTCTGTTTACTTCTGTTCCTCCTGCAAGAAATGCAGAATTCCCATTTTTCAAAGAGACAGCCTCAGCAATATCCTTTGCAATTATAAGATTTTCAACCATAAATTCTCCTCTTTTCAAGAAGTCCTGCGCTTATCTTATTGGCTTTGATGGCGAGTTCAGCTTCATCTACACCAACGACTTTTCTGTCATCAACAACGACTTGTCCGTTTACAATTGTATATTTGGTAGTATGATCACAACCACAAAATAGAAGTGCCGCTATTGGATCACTTTGACTTCCTGCATATGCAATTGTAGAAACATCAAAACATGCAAGGTCTGCAGCCCATCCCTCTTCAAGCCTCCCTACATTTCCAAAATTCAACATCTTAGCACCGTTTTCACTGCCCATTTTGAAAACATCACGGGCTGTCAGGGCTGTACTGCCATACTTAACTCTTCCAAGTAAGAGTGCATTACGCATTTCTCCAAGCATGTCGGAACTGTCATTTGATGCGCTGCCGTCAACACCAATGCCAATGTTGACACCTAAGTCCAAAAGCTCTCTTGTACGGCAAATTCCGGAACCAAGCCTCATATTGGATGACGGACAATGGGAAATATGGCTTCCGGTTTTTGCAAGAAGAGCAAGTTCTTGGTCATTGAACCAAATTCCGTGAGCATAAAAAACATCATTTCCAATCAGCTCACATTCCTGCATAAGCTCAACAGGTCTTATCCCGTACATTGCCTTACATTGATTTTCTTCATCCATTGTCTCACACAAGTGAGTGTGAAGACGCACACCGTATTTTCTTGCAAGCCTTGCACTTTCCAACATACAGCGTTTTGTAACAGAAAAAGGAGAACAAGGGGCAAGAACAATCTTGTGCATTGCCATTGGAGAAGAATCATGATAAAGCTTAATAACCCGCTCAGAGTCTTCAAGAATTTCGTCCTCTGTTTGTACAACTGTATCAGGAGGAAGCCCACCGTCTTTTTTGGAAAGACTCATACTTCCTCTTGTAGGAGAAAATCTCATTCCAAGCTGATCCGCAGCCTTAAACTGGGCCCCGGTCAAATCCTGGCCTTTACACTGTT
This sequence comes from Bacteroidaceae bacterium, assembly GCA_963628205.1. Classification (GTDB taxonomy): domain Bacteria; phylum Spirochaetota; class Spirochaetia; order Sphaerochaetales; family Sphaerochaetaceae; genus UBA9732. The sequence goes on along the minus strand of CAVGEF010000034.1, from coordinate 7,925 downwards.
TTGGAAACACATAATGATGGTCCGTAGTACAGGTACACCCTGTTTTCAAGAGCTCTGTCATAGCCAAAAGTGAAGAATAGTATATAGCTTCTTCATCTATGTATTTCCATACTTCATATAGATATACAAGCCAGTCAAACAGTTTTGCATCCTGCACGGCAGGAAGATTACGAGTAAGTGTTTGATAAAAATGATGGTGCGTATTAACAAAACCGGGAACCACAGCTAAATTTGAAGCATCAATGACTCTGTATCCAACAGGAATTTGAAGATTTTTTCCTACAGATTTCACTTTCCCGTCTTCAATTATCATATCAACGCCACTTAATGTTTCCTTGCAGGGATTTGTCATTAAGGCATATATATTGCTTAAAAAAATTCCTTTTTCGTTCATTTGTTTTCCTTTTGTTCTTTTTTGAAAGACTGCCTCTGTAAAGCTCCTTTTGCAGCAATCTCTTTGACAAAAAAATTCTATGCCCTAGGCTCCGGTTGTCCAGTAACATAATACTCATCATAAGTATCAATAACTTTATTTTTTGGATGTTCATTGGCAACAGTCAAAAAGCGTCTTATCATCCTGCGAGTTGCCTCTCTTCTAAATTCAGGCATAGCACGGGGAGAAATTACATTGTCAAAACCACTTATGACATCTTCAATTAAAGCAGGAGTAATTTTCTTACCAATCAAAACAGTCTCAACATCCCTACTGCGGTTTGTTTTTGCGCCTGTGGCTGTAGCTGAGACTCTGTAATCTTCAACTGTACCGTCAGGATTGAATTTAATGGCTTGACTTAAAGTTATCTTGCTTATTGCATTAGCTTTTCTGGTCCCGACTTTGTGCCAAAAAATATAATCAAAATCATCTTCAGAATAAGGAACAATGACCTCTGTTATCATCTCATTAGGTCTTAAATCTATAGTCCTGAATTTGACAATGAAATCACTTACAAGAACTTCTCTTTCACCTGAAACAGAACTGAGTTTTACTCTTGCATCCAACAAATACAATGGGCCCGGTGTGTCTCCTTTTGGAGATGCATTTGCAATATTACCACCAATTGTTGCACTGTTTCTAAGAGCTACAGCTCCCATTCTGGATGCAGCTTGTCTTAAGTGCCAAGGACACAATGTATTTTCTGCAATTTGGGCACTTGTACAGCCTGAGCCAATGCAACATTCGCCTTTTTCATTGATGTATATTTTCTTGAGTTCCGGTAAATTTCTAATAATCATCACAGGTTTGTCAAATTTTGGAGTAAGGCCTAAAGTTCTTTTATTGGAAACCATCAAATCGCTTCCGCCTGCAAGAATTATGACATCGCGTTTTGATTTTATCTCAAGAGCCTCTTTCAATGTTTCAGGTATATAGCACATCATTTCTTCCATAAATCAGCTCCTCTTTGTGCAGCAAGCTTTATACTTTCCACAATAAGGTCATAACCCGTACAACGACATATATTTCCGCTAATTCCAAGTCTGATTTCATCTTCTGTAGGATTTGGATTTCTTGAAAGAAGATAATATGCAGCAATTACCATTCCGGGAATGCAAAAACCGCATTGGACAGCACCACCGTCTGCAAAAGCCTGAACAATAACAGAACCCTCTTTGGTCTCTTTAATACCTTCAATAGTCATTATTTGTTGCCCTTTTGCAGCACCTACAGGAATGAGACAAGGAGTAACAATTCTATTGTTCATTAAAATAGAACAAGCTCCGCATTCTCCTTCACTGCAACCTTCTTTTACTCCAACACAACCAAAATCTTCTCTAAGGACATCTATAAGTCTTCTAAGAGGATCTGTGGCAATAGATACATGTTTTCCATTCAAAGTAAAATCAATATTAAATTCCTGAGCCATCACAGAGCCTCCTTAAGGTCTTTTCCTTTAAGCATATAAAGCATAACGTCCTCAGTTGGTACAGGAATTGAAGAAATACGTTTTCCTATTGCACGGGAAAGAGCATCAATGTAAGCGGCACCACTTCCGTTGAATACCAACTCACCCATTCCTTTTGCTCCAAAAGGACCCCATTCATAAGGATTTTCAACAAAATCCACACTTTGTTTTGGACAGTCCATGGAAGTAGGCACAATATAATCACTCATGGAAGTTTGCTTAAAGTGTCCACCCACATTCTTAAGAACCTCAGTTGATGCCCACCCTATACCTTGTAAAATTCCGCCATTGACCTGTCCGTGGACAATCATTTCATCAATCAAATGACCGCAATCATGACTGGACCACACGCCTTTGGTTGTGACTTCTCCCGTACAGGGGTCAACTTCAACTTCAACAGCACAAACGCCCCAACCATAGCCAAGATAAGCATAACCCTGGAATGTACTTTGATCCCAAGGGTAGCCCTCCGGGTGCTCATAGTGGGTTTCAACGACAAAATCTTCTTCTTTGTCGTACCGGGGCTTCATAAGTGTTGCAGCTCTTTCAACAAGCTCACCAACAATCATCGTAGAACGGGATGCAGCTGTTGGCCCGGAATCAGGAACTCTGGAAGTGTCAGGATCGAGGAAAATTACCTTTTCAATTGGGATTTCAAGAACATGGGCTGCAATCTTTGGCAAAATAGTATGAAAACCCTGACCCATCTCTGTTTGACCGCACAGGATTTCTACAGTACCGTCCTTGAACTTATGAAGCCGGGCACGACCTTTAATAATTGCCTGCTCTCCGTTTCCGGTGAAAGCGCCACCGTGGTTGTAGAACGAAATTCCAATGCCCTTTCCACATCCCCACTTATATTCTTTTGATTTTCTTTCATAGTCCGATGCCTTTAACACCTGCTCAAGCATCTCAGGTATCATAACTCTTTCTACGACTTTACCGTTTGTACTTGTAGTATCGCCCTGTTTGATAAAATATCTTTTCTTGTATTCAAGAGGATCAAGACCTTGCATTTCTGCCAAGTGGCACATATGTGTTTCAACAGCAAATAGTGTTTGAGGCGCGCCAAATCCTCTGAAAGCACAACTTGGGTAGGTATTGGTTGCAACACCAAAGCCTTCAGTTCTCACATTAGGGAATGAATAACAGCCTGTGACATGGAAACATCCTCTTTGAAGAACAACGAAAGAAGATGAGAGATAGCCTCCAACATTGTAGTAAACTTTACTGTCCATAGCCACAATGTTGCCGTCTTTGTCTAAACCGGTTTTGAAAACAACCTTAGACGGGTGCCTTTTGACAGAGTTTTCAATATCTTCTTCCCTGTCAAAAATCATCTTTACGCCTTTTTTCATTACATAACAGGCCAAAAGCAAAGGACCGCAAACAACATCAGGGAAATGTTCCTTACCACCAAATGCCCCTCCTGTAGTAGTTTGTTGAATAGAAATTTTTTCAGGCTCAATGTTCAAAAGCGGAGCAATGGATTTCCTTATATAGAAAGGACATTGTGCAGAAGCATAAATTTTATAACCATCACCGTCAGGCATACAGCATGCTCCGTTTGTTTCCAAATAAACATGCTCCTGAAAACCTGTTTCAAGTGTTTCTTCAACAATTCTGTCAGCTGTCTTAAATGCTTTGTCAACATTACCCACATCAAGTTTCAAGCTACAGAAAATATTATTGTCATTGACAAAAGCTCCGCCTTTGCAGGCAAGTCCATCATCAATGGAAACAGCCGGCTCCTGCTCTTCATATTCAACAACTATTTTCTCTTTAAGATTTTCAACAGTCGTTCTGTCAGGACCAACAATAATGCCAATTGTCTCACCTACAAATCTAACGCTTGTTTCAGCAAAACACTTCCAGTCTGTAGCAATCATGTGCAAATAGTTATGACCGCCTTTTGGAATATCCTTGTAAGTAATAAACCTGTAGCCTTTTGGCATATCAGGAAGTTTTATGTCTTTGATAATTCCCCTTGGGATACTTGAACGTACCAGACGTCCCCAAAGGCAATCCTCGAAGCCATAGTCAGCTATGTATTTCACAGAGCCTTCACTTTTTGACACTGCATCAAGCCTTCTCACTGCTTTGGAAATGTCGTTTACTACCATCACTCCTCCAATTTTAAGCCACCATTAAAATATGAAAAACATAATGGTAGCCCAAAACGAAATGCAAGCCGCAGTATGATTTTTCATACCACGGCCCACTTATAGATTACATAAAAATGAAAGAAAAGTATACCAAATAACACTATCTCACATTCATTTTGACTTAACGGACTATACCGCTGGTTCCATCAGCAGAAAGAGAATCAGTTCTTGCCCATACCTTCTTTGCAACCTCAGCCGCTTTTGCATATATTTCTTTTTCATCAAAGTCAAACTGTCTGTTTTCCATGACAAGTTTCCCGTTTATCATAACAGACTCTACACAATTGCTGCTCATACCCCACACAAAATGACCGGCGGCATTCTGAGCATTAAGCGGAGTAGGATTCTGATAAGTCAAAATATCCAAGTCTGCTTTATAGCCCGGAGCAATTCTTCCAAACTTATCTCCTGCAAAATACTTTTCGATAAATGAATTTGCTCTTGTCAACGCTCTAAGATAATCACCCGGCCAATATGGACCGTTTGCATCACGGTTTTTGAAGAATGCAATTTTACTTTCTTCAAACATGTTGCTTCCACAGCCGTCTGTTCCAAGAACGAGATTTTTAATTTTTGGAAGACCCTTGCTGTAACCTACTTCATTGTTCATATTGCTTCTTGGATTATGGGCCAAATAGCAACCGCGCTCGTTAAGAAGTTCTATCTCATGCTCATTGAGATAAATACCATGAACCAAAAGAGTGTTGTCAGAAAGAAGCCCATGCTTATCCAGCCTGTCCAAAATGTCCATGTTATAGAAATGATGTGACCAAACCTGGTCGTACTCACCTTCTGCAACATGAATATGAACTCCACGGCCTGTTTGACGTGCAGAATCAGAGAGCATTGCCATTCCTTCTTCCGGAATTGTAAATGGAGCGTGGCCACCTACCATAGCCTGACACATGACATTTTCACCACGCTTTTTCCTCTCATCTACTTCTTTTGCAAATCTAATGCCTTCCTGTACACCTGCTTTAATCTCATTCATACCGTAGTTGCGGTCAGTTATGCCATAAGCAACAATGCCTCTTAAGCCAAACTGCTCCATTCCTTTAGCAATAGTTGAAAGCGAGCCGGAAATATAATTTGGACTTTCATGATGGTCTATACAAGTGGTAGTACCATTTTTTATAGCATCAAGAGTACAAATCAAGGAACTGTAGTACAAAGCCTCTTCATCAAGAGCTCTATCCAAACGCCACCACCATTCTTTAAGAATTTGGATAAGGTCTGTTTGAGGGCCTGCAGAAATCAACATTCCACGGCTAAGACCGCTGTAGTAGTGATGATGAGCGCAAATCATTCCGGGAATGACTGTCTTACCGCAGGCGTCAATAACTTTGTCTGCCTTAATCTCACTTGCAACATTTTTGCCAACAGCAGTTATAAGGTCATCAACAATTACAATATCTACACCTTCAAGAACCTCAACAGGATCCATTGTTTGGATAACTCTTGCATTTCTGATAACAGTTGTCATGTCTTACTCCTCAACTCTAGTAAGAAGATAGTCGTAGCAAATGAACACTTGCTCAATAAGGTCGCGAACAAGATTAGGAACCTCGCCTACAAGATTACCGTCTCCGTCAATGCGGCATTCAATAATCTTTGCTTCAAGTCGTACAAGAACACTGTCACCTTCTACATAGAAACCGCTGTTTGTACTATCTTCAAAATCATCCCGTCTGCTGAATACCGTAAACTTGTCCTTATAAGGTCTTCCGTTGTGATTACAGAACGCAGCACAGTTGCCGCATTCATTACAGAAAGCATCAATATGAAGGATTTGGAAAGGATCTTCCGTTGCATCAGAAAAACGCATATCAATAGCAACATTTGCCCTGTTTGGACATACGTCAACACACTTATTGCAAAGGTATGTACAGTCCATACAACGTTTTGATTCCTGTTCTGCAAATGCTTTCACATCACAAGGACTTACGCAACCAGTGCAAAGGTGGGTCTTTCTGTACTGAATATCCTTAAAGAATTTGTCTTCCGCTTCAAGATATTCGTCGTCTTCTACACAATCACAATCTTCGTCATCACAGTCATCACAGTCATCACAATCATCACAGTCACCACAAGAGCAATCTTCATGCCCGCAATGGCAATCTTCATGATGAACTTCATGACAGCAATCTTCATGTGAACAATTATCATGGCAACAATCATCATGACAACAAGAGCAATCATCATCACATTCAGCATCCTTAATTTCGTCTAAAACTTTATCAATGGTTGCTTCAACAGCCTTACGAGCAGAAGCAATACATCTTACAACAGTTGATGGACCGCTTTGTACATCTCCAATTGCATAAACGCCCTCAACAGGTGTCTCGTTGGTTTCTGCATCTACAACAGGCCATCCCTTCTCATTGACAGGAACGCCATACCATGTAAGAGCATCACTGTCAGCATGTTCTCCAATAGCCGTAATCAAAACATCACAGGCAATTTCAACTGTTTCTGATGTCTCAACAGGCTTGCGACGACCTGAGGCATCCATCTCTCCTAATGCCATCTTTGTGCAGACAAGTTTGCCGTCACCGC